>CAZCPH010000125.1:0-8119 GCA_964500105.1 uncultured Mariniphaga sp.
GGTTTTGTTTGCTGCCCACAGCCTCGGGTTGTTTATTTACATTCGGAATATTCTGTTGCACTCTGGCCGGGGAAGCATTTTCCGAAAACTGGAAAAAGTTCCATACTTCAATAAAATGATGGAAAAAATGGCTGATAAATTGAAATAACGACCGATATTCAAAACACCTGGGAAACAATAAATCGCAGAATTATTACCTTTACATCTTTAGAAAAAAGAATGCCCGACAGTAAAAAATACATTAACCGGGAGGGTTGGCTCTCCATTATCGGAAACATTTTTCTTTTCGTGCTGAAATACTGGGCAGGTATTGCAACCGGCTCGCTGGCACTGATTGCAGATGCCTGGCACACTTTAACCGACTCTGTTTCATCGGTAATTGTTCTGGTTGGCGGAAAAATCTCCCGTAAGCCGGCAGACCAAGACCACCCGTTCGGACATGGCCGGGCTGAGCACATTGCAGCCATAATTATCGGAGTTATGCTGGCCATAATTGCTTTCGATTTTGTTGTTGGAGCCGTTAATAAATTTATCTCCCGTGAACAAACAACCTTTGGCCTTTTTGCATGGATTGCCACAATCGTATCTATTGTTGTGAAAGAAGGAATGGCGCAGTACGCTTTTTGGGCGGCTAAAAAAACAAAATCATCCATTTTGAAAGCCGACGGCTGGCACCACCGCACCGACGCACTTTCTTCGGTTATTATTTTGGTGGGTATTGCATTGGGCAGCGCCTTCTGGTGGACTGATGCCGTTTTAAGTTTTATTGTTGCAATTATGATTGGCTGGGCCAGCTACCAGATTCTGGCGTCGGAAATCAAATCCCTGCTGGGGGAAAGTCCTTCCGATGAACTTTTACTTTCAATTCGCAAAACGACACAGGACGAATTTACCGAACCGCTTCATCTGCATCATATTCACATACACAATTACGGCCGGCACACCGAACTAAGCTGTCACATTAAACTTCCTCCCGAAATGTCGTTACATGATGCCCATGAAATCTGCACGAAAGTGGAAGATATTATTATGGATAAATTCGGGTTTGTTTCCACGGTTCACCCCGAACCGATTGAATGGTGACCATTACGGCAACTCCACAATCTTCAAATTTCTGAAATGAATCTCTGCACCTTCAGCTTCAAGGCAGATGTAACCTTTCTTTTGCGATGACTGACTGATGCCGTTTACGAATTTCCCGTTTACAGAAAGTTTAATAGTGCCGTCCACACAAACCACGTCGTATGTATTCCACTCGCCTTTCCCTTTGCAACGGTTTTCGATTGATTTGCTGCGCACACCCCGCGGATTGTCGGGAACAATATCCACACCACCAACACCAAACAATTCGCCGTGAACATAAGCAATGGGCGGCTTTTCGCCGTTTCGGATGTTCTGGTTTACCCAGTCGAGTTCCAGCATCTGCACCTCCACCCCGTCGGGCAAACGGTTTTCGCCAGGTTCGGCTTTACTCCACACAAAAGTGCCTGAATTTCCGCCGGCTTCCATGTGCCGCCACTCGATGTGCATCAGAAAGTTTTCGTACTCTTTTTCGCTGCGAATAACTCCAATGGGCAGTCCGGTGCAAACCAAAATATCATCTTCAACCCTCCAGGTTTCCGGTTCAGTATTCACCTGAAACCATTTTACGGGTTCTCCGTCAATATCGCCGGCATCAATAACATTTTGCCATGGAACTTCCCTGCCAAATGTCGCCACCAAATCCTGAGCTTTCAATTCCAGTGAAAACAGGGTAAAAATTGAAAATAGTACAATTACAAATCGTTTCATTACTTTGAACTTTTTAAACTCTGAACTCAAAACTTTTCCCGAGAAAACGCCTGCGGCGAATCTCTGAACCTTAAACTCGAAACTCTGTTCTAGCCCGCATTATTCGGAACGCCTGCCACCGGAATTTCTTCTTTAATTTCCGGCACCGGACCAAACGCATAATTTTTCGGCCCCAGGTATAAATCAGAATTCATCATTTCTTCCCAGGTTACATCTTTGCCTGTGTATGCGGAAATCCTGCCCATTATTGTAATCAGGGTTGAATTTACCTGTGCTTCGGCGTCGCTGATGGGATTTCCAGTGCGAATGGCAGTTACAAGGTTAATGTGTTCCTGAACAAAGGGATTGGTCACTTTCCATTCCGATGCGGTGTCGCCCTCTTCAGGATAAGGATATTCCCAGATCACGTTCCCGTTTAAATCGTATATTTTCCCGGCGGCATCGGCATAACCTTTTGTGCCGTTAATCTGCTCCACCTTTTTGTTTGTGCAGCCGTTTATCTGGCGGGCGGCGCAATGGCTTCGCAAACCGTTTTCATATTCATATTCAATGCTGAAAAAGTCGTACTGATCGCCGGTGATTCTGCGCTGACGGCCACCCCATCCCACAGCACGAAGCGGATTCTGACCCATATACCAGTTCATTACATCCACTTCGTGAATAAACTGTTCGGTGATGTGATCGCCCGAAAGCCAGCAGAAATTCACCCAGTTGCGCAGCATATATTCCATATCAGTCCATTCAGGCTGACGCGAGCGGTACCAGAGAGCTCCGCCATTACGAATGATATTGGCGCCGGTAATTTCGCCAATAGCACCATTGGCAACCTGGCGATGTGTTTCCATATAGTCTTTCTGAACCCGGCGGATGGTGCCACTTACCATGCTCAACCCTGCTGCTTCTGCTTTTTTGGCCGATGCCATTACCGAACGGGCTCCCACAGGATCAACCGCGATTGGTTTTTCCATAAAAATGTGCTTGCGCGCGTTTACGGCGGCTTCAACGTGAGCTGGCCTGAAATGTGGCGGAGTGCAAAGCAACACCAAATCCACACCCGAGTCAATCACTTTTTCGTAACTATCAAAACCGACAAAGCAGTTTTCATCGGCAATGTCCATGTTCTTTTCTTCTTTCAGCTTTGCGCGGCAATTGTCAATTTTATCCTGAAAAACATCACCTAGCGCTGTGATCTCGAGATTCGGTCCGGCATCCAGAAAATTGATGACAGCTCCGGTTCCGCGGCCACCGCAGCCAATCAATCCGGCCTTAATTACTTTCCCATCAGGCGCCTGATCGAGCAGTTTTTGAAGGGGAATTTCCTCTTTTTTTGACGAAGGCCCTGAACAGGATGTTAAAATTCCGGCCGCACCCAATGTGCCCAATGCTGTTTTCGCAATAAAATTCCGGCGATCGATTCCTGGTTTAATATTCATGACAACTGTTTTTACGATTGATTTATCAAAATGTATTAATTCACCGCTAAATTATTAAAAACCATCTATTGCGGAATAAAATCTTCTAAAATTATTTAGAATCATTCGCAAAAAATCTGGTATTTCTGAAAAAGATGATTCAGAAATTTAAAAAATTTAAAAAAATTTTCCGGTGGAATTCAGTTTAACCCCTAAAAAGTTTTACCTGCGGGATTACTGAAACAGGAAAAAACATTGAGTTTTAAGCCACAATTTCCACACGGTTTCCGTCGGGATCAAGAATGACACTTTCGTAGTATCCATCGCCGGTAGTGCGGGGCTCGCCAACAACATGAAAACCGTCTTTCCGAACATTCTCGGTCAACCGGTCCACTTCGGTTTTACTCTCTGCTTTAATAGCAAAATGAGCTATTCCGGTGTAATGCTTTGCCGGGTCATTTTTCGATTTACCAATATTTGGCATTTCCATAATTTCCAACCGGCAATTTCCATCGAACATCAAAAAATAGGAACGAAACTCTTTGGTATGATTATAATAAACCTCTGTTGAAGACGCATCGAAATAATGCATGTAGAAATTTCTCAATCCTTCAAGATTATACGTCCAGATGGCAAGATGGTCAATTTTCATGGCGATTAAAATTAGAGTTCAAAATTACAACAAAAAACAATTCAGTTTTCTCTGTTTTCATGCCATTCCCTAAAAAATTCTTCCAAAAAACTTTCCATAAACTGATGCCGCTTTTCTGCAATTCTTCGCGCGGTAACTGTATTTAAACGGTCCTTCAGCAGCAATAACTTTTCGTAAAAATGGTTGATTGTGGGACCATTATTCTTTTTGTACGCCTCAAAATCAACATGATTTTCAGGTTTGATATCCGGATTATAAATCAATCTCCCCTTGCTTCCTCCATAAGCAAAAGTGCGTGCTATTCCAATTGCGCCAATTGCGTCGAGCCGGTCGGCATCCTGAACAATTTTTGCTTCCGGCGTGGACGGAATTGTTTCAACTCCCGCCCCCTTAAATGAAACCTGTTCAATGATTTCCAAAATATTTCCTGAAGTTTCCTCATCTGTTCCCAGTTTATTCAGCCAGTTTTTAACCTGATTCTGTTCAGAATTACCGGTAATTTTCCAGTCATCGATATCATGAAGCAATGCAGCCATTTCAACAGTAAAGCTATCACCTCCTTCCGTTTCGGCAATTTTCAGTGCCAGATTCCTCACCCGATAAATATGCCACCAATCGTGCCCGGAGCCATCGTTTTCCAGTTTCTGCCTTACAAACATTTCGGTAGAAAAAACGATTTCTCTTTTTTCATTATTCAACTTCATAAAACGAATATTCGACTACTGCAACAAGAATTAACCTCAATGAGATGTTAAAAATAATTTAAACTTCCATATAAAAAATCAGAAATGATGTTTATTCGTACTTTTACGGGCCTGAACCTTAACTAACCAGTACTTGTTTAGTAAGCGTTAAAAAATAAAAAATTAGCAGATGACAAAAAGCACAAAATATACAATTCCTGCCATGTTGCAGGAGTCTGTTAAACAATTTGCTGACAAAACCTCATTGATTTTTACCGGAGAAGAAAACTATACTTACCGGCAAATGGGCGATGATATTGCCCGGGCTGCGGCATTGCTAAAGCAACTGGGCATAAAAAAGGGAGACAAAGTTGCCATTTTGGGAACAAATATGCCCAACTGGGGTGTTGCATTCTTTTCTGTATCGTGGGTGGGAGCTACTGCAGTTCCAATTTTGCCCGATTTTCACCTGAACGAAATTAAAACCATAATTGAGCATTCAGAAGCCAAAGTGATGTATGTTTCGGAAGGATTGTACAAGATTTTGGACGATGAAATTAAAAAAATGCTCAATCATCTGATTCTGGTAGATAATTTCGCCGTTATTCCGGAAAATGCAAATCCGGGTGAACTTCAAAACCTGAAATGTACACTTGATGCATCGGCAACGAAAACCCAACCCGAAGATATTGAGGAAGAAGACCTTGCCTCCATTATTTACACATCGGGAACCACAGGAAATTCAAAAGGGGTAATGTTAACACACAAAAACCTGATGTGGACAGCCGAAAAAAGCTACACCCTGCAGGATATCAGCAGTGAAGATCGTTTCATTTCTGTATTACCACTATCACACACTTTTGAGAATACACTTGGATTTTTATTTCCCATAATGTATGGGGCGTCGGTGCATTACCTGCGGAAACCGCCGGTTGCATCGGTTTTACTGCCAGCATTGCAAACAGTTAAGCCAACCATTATGCTGGTGGTTCCGTTGATTATCGAAAAAGTTTTCCGGTCAAAAATTCTGCCCAAATTTCAAAAGAGTCCGGTTACCAGATTTTTATACTCGCTTCCGCCCATGCGAAAAGTTTTGCACCGGGTTGCTGCGAAAAAACTTTACGAAACTTTTGGAGGAAAACTGCGGTTTTTTGGAATTGGCGGAGCAAAACTCGACCCTACAGTGGAACGATTTTTATATGAAGGAAAATTCCCTTATGCCATAGGCTACGGACTTACCGAAACATCACCACTTTTAGCTGGTGCGGTTGGTAAAAACGTACGCATTGGCTCCACCGGAATTGCTATGGAAGGGGTACAACTTCGTTTGGGCGACGCTGATTTGGCTACCGGCGAAGGCGAAATTCAGGCCAAAGGACCCAATGTGATGAAAGGATACTATAAAGCACCGGAAATCACAAAAGAGGTTTTTACCGAAGACGGTTGGTTCAAAACAGGTGATAAAGGCTGGTACGACAAAGACAATTTCCTATACATAAAAGGCCGGATTAAAAACATGATTGTGGGTGCCAGTGGTGAAAATATTTACCCCGAAGAAATTGAATCAGTCATTAACAAAATGCGGTATGTACTCGAGTCGCTTGTGGTGGAGAAAAAAGGAAAACTGGTGGCCATGGTGCATCTGAACATGGAGGAAATTGAGCAGAACTTTAAGCACATGAAGGCTGAGGCCCAACAATACATTCACGAGAAATCCGAAGAAATTCTGAAAGAAATTCACAAAAAAGTGAATACACAACTGAATAAATTCAGCAGGATACAGCAGGTTATTTCACACCCGAAACCTTTTGAAAAAACTCCGACAAAAAAAATAAAACGCTTTCTGTACTGGAAGGAATAAAAAACTCTTTCCTAAAAAAATATACCCCTTAACCCGAAGTGTCTCAAAAAACACTTCAAGCCAGAAACTTTTTGAACACGCTGAATAATGCCCCAAAATTGTTAATTTTGTGGCCTTAAAATCAATTGAATGGTTACCGAATCGAGATACAATGCCCGTGGGGTTTCAGCATCGAAAGAAGATGTGCACAGCGCCATAAGAAACATCGGCAAAGGATTGTTTCCCAAAGCCTTTTGCAAAATTGTGCCCGATTTGCTTGGGGGTGATCCGGCGTGGTGTAATATTATGCATGCCGACGGTGCCGGAACCAAATCATCACTGGCCTACATGTATTGGAAAGAAACCGGCGACCTTTCAGTGTGGAAAGGCATTGCACAGGATGCGTTGATTATGAACATCGATGACCTGCTGTGCGTGGGCGCCACCGATAACATTCTCATGTCATCCACCATTGGCCGCAACAAAAACAAAATTCCGGGCGAAGTGATTGCCGCTATTATTAACGGCACTGAAGAACTCCTGAAAAACCTTCGCGATTTGGGCATCAGTGCCTGGTCAACCGGTGGTGAAACAGCCGATGTAGGCGATTTGGTGCGAACCATTATTGTGGACTCAACCGTGGTTTGCCGCATGAAACGCGACGACGTGATTTCTGCCGGAAACATTTCTGCCGGCGATGTAATTGTTGGACTCTCGTCTTCGGGACAGGCAACTTACGAAGACCAATATAACGGCGGTATGGGAAGCAATGGTCTCACCTCGGCACGGCACGATGTATTTGCAAACTATCTGGCCGAAAAATACCCCGAAAGTTTCGACCCGGAAGTGCCGTCAGAATTGGTTTATTCAGGAAAATACAAACTGACTGACGAAATTGAAGGCCTCGGTGTAAATGCCGGGCAGCTGGTTTTGTCGCCCACAAGAACTTACGCACCGGTGATTAAAAATGTACTGGAAAAATTCAGAAAAAATATTTCAGGAATGATTCACTGTTCAGGCGGAGCGCAAACCAAAGTGTTACACTTCGTTGAAAATGTGCATGTAATCAAAGACAACATGTTCCCGGTTCCGCCGCTGTTTCAAATCATTCGGGAGCAGTCGGGCACAGACTGGAAAGAAATGTACAAGGTATTTAATATGGGGCACCGGTTCGAGATTTACACCAAGCCGGAGGTGGCCGACGAAATTATTTCCATTTCAAAATCGTTTAACATTGATGCACAGATTGTGGGGCGGGTTGAACCTTTTGAAGGGAAGAAACTGACGATAAACTCTGAGAAAGAAAAATTTGTTTATTAGGTAATAAACGTTTTTCGCAATGAACAGCATTATTTCATCAAATATTGATAAAATCAGGTACTTTTTCGAAATGCATAAAATCGAAAGAGCTTTTATTTTCGGGTCAGCCGTAACCGGAGAATTCAATGAAAAAAGTGATTTGGATTTCCTGATACGATTTCAACCTGATTTAGATCCTTTAGAAAAAGGTGAGTTATGGTGGAATTTACACGATAAGCTTCGTGATTTTTTTAATCGCGAGATAGATATCGTAACAGAAAATTCATTGAAAAATCCTTATTTCATTAAGGAACTGGATGAAACAAAAGAACTGATTTATGAAAAACAAAACTAAAAAACTTCTTTTTGACATTCATACAGCAATTGACAATATTGATAGTTATATTGGTGAGAAGAAATATTTTAATGATTACGACGCTAA
>CAZCPH010000125.1:8136-8704 GCA_964500105.1 uncultured Mariniphaga sp.
GCTTTGTCTATTTCTCTTTGTTGTGTTTTTCTTAATTAAAATATCCAATTCAAAACGAATTGTTGATGCCAGAAATAAAATTATTCATGGTTATGATGAGATTGAAAATTCTCAGATTTGGGGAATAATAGTTAACTATCTTCCAGTTCTTAAAAATGAAGTAAGATTGTTATTAGAAGAAAATTAAAAGATTGAAATTCAGAAGACAATGGCAGAATACGCATTATTGGAAAAATACGAATCCATCAGGCACCGGTTTGAAGAGGTGCAACAGCAGATTACCGACCCGGCAGTGATTGCCGACATGAAACGGTACGTGAAGCTGAACCAGGAATACAAAAGCCTGGAAAAACTGATTAATGCTTTTAAGGATTACAAAAGTATGGTTGACAATATTCAGTCGGGAAAAGAAATACTTGCTGAAGAAAGCGACGAGGAACTGCGAGAAATGGCCCGCGAAGAAATGGAAATAGCAGAAGAAAGAATTCCGGAAATGGAGAAAAAAATCAAAATGTTGCTGGTTCCGGCCGATCCGGAAGACAGCAAAAATGCCATTCTGGAAATCAGA
>CAZCPH010000126.1:0-8702 GCA_964500105.1 uncultured Mariniphaga sp.
ATGGCCAGCCCCAAACCCGATCCTTCATAAGGTTTGGTAATATTTAAGTCGGCCTGTGTAAACCGCTCAAAAATTACATTATGCATGTCAGCAGGAATTCCTATTCCGGTATCTTTCACATAAAAACAAATACCATTATTCTGCTGAAAAATGCCAAACTCAACACTACCATCATGGGTAAACTTCAGTGCATTTTTTATGAAATTTAAAAGAATTGATTCCAGTTTATTTTTATCTGTTTTCAGAATTAAATTTTTGTCTGTCAACGAATTATTTAAAACAAAATCCAGATTTTTTGCAGAAAATTCGGGCTGAAAAAAACTGAACAGAAAATTAACTGATTCATTTAAGTCAACTTCAGAAATGTTCAACGTTGCTTCTTTGGATTCAATCTTCGAAATCTCAATAATATCATTGATTGTATCGAGCAAACGTTCGCTGCTTTTTTTCAGCAACCCGATATACTGTTTGTGATTTTCCTGTGAAATTTCAGGATTCTCGAGCAAGTTCACAAAACCAAGAATACCATTCATTGGCGTACGAATTTCGTGACTCATATTGGCCAGAAACATCGATTTTAACCGGTCGCTTTGTTCAGCTTTCTCAATCGATTCCTTAAGGTGTGTATTTATAAAATCCTGTTGGCGTGCATAACGTCTCGATAATGCAAAAACAATAAGCGCACTAATTATTACGTATATAATTCCTTTCACCGATTGCAACTCTGTCCAGTATAAAGAGTTTTCGGCAAAGCTTTCCAATAAAATATCGGTTAAAATTATCCAGCAGACGCCGAATAAGAGATAAATTATTGTAATTCGAGATTGGAAACTAATTTTCTTTTTCATAGAAAGCATAAAATCAGTTGATTACCGCGTTTCTTGCAAACGATTTACCTGAAAATAAAAAGCAAACTCCACAACAAGCCGCCCAACTAACTGAATATGAACAAGTAATATATCAAGTAAAAATATGAAAAAAATTCGATATTCAAACCTGTTTGTTAACTTAAAGAATCTTATTATCTTCTTTTTTGGTTTTTCTGCCGGGGTTTCAATCGTTTAAACTTGTCGTCGAACGAGCGTTTCGATTTATCTTTCCTTTTTCGCTGATGAAATGCGCCCTGATAACTTGGGTCATTAATCTTCCGCTGGCGGTCGATTTCCCGCAGCTGCTGTTGCCGTTCATCGAAATCGGTTTCCACCACTTCCACTTCCGGGGGCAGTTCCTGCGGTGTCACTTCCATGCGAATCAGCTCCTCAATTTTCTTCCAGTGCCACTCTTCCGACGGATCGATGAGTGTAATGGCATCGCCGCGGTTTCCGGCCCGGGCAGTGCGGCCAATCCGGTGTACATAATCCTCGTAATTGGGCGGCACATCAAAATTTATCACGTGGCTTACCAGGCTTGCATCCAGTCCACGTGCCGAAACATCGGTAGTAATAAGAATGCGAACTTCGCCGTTCTTAAAAGCCTGAATGGCATTAATCCGTGCATTTTGGCCTTTATTGGAGTGTAAAATCCGTTTTTCGCCCTCCACTTTCCGCTGAATAACTTTAAAAACACCGTCGGCGTGTTCCTTGGTTTTCACAAAAATGATGATACGGGAAAAAGATTCCTGATCTTTCAGCAGATATTTTATCAGGTTGAGTTTGGTGCGGTAGTTGGGCACTTTGTAGGCAATCTGGTTCACTTCCTGCACCGGCGTAGCCGAAGGTGCCACCTCCAGTTTCTCATAAAAATCGAGAAACTCCTCTGTAAGTTTTCCCACAGCTTCTGAAAAAGTAGCAGAAAACAGGAGGTTTTGCCGTTTGGGCGGAAGAATCTCGAAAAGTTTTCTCAACTGCGGTTGAAAACCCATGTCGAGCATTCGGTCAGCCTCGTCGATAACCAGGTGCTTCACTTTTTTCAGCGAAAGCGCTCCGGCCTGGTATAAATCCATCAACCTTCCCGGCGTAGCCACCAGAATATCGATACCCGGCGTTAACAGTTCGGCGTGTTTGGTCCAGCCAATGCCACCAAAAACCGCAGCGTGCCGTAACTCCGAAAGCGAAGTCAGCTCTGCTACGTCCTCTCCAACCTGAATGGAGAGTTCGCGGGTAGGTACCAAAACCACAACACGCGGGTCGGTTCCTTCTGGTTTTTTCAGTTTGGTGAGCAACGGCAAAAGGTAAGCAGCAGTTTTGCCGGTTCCGGTTTGGGCCACGCCCACCACGTTGGCGCCCGAGTTAATTTTTGGAATGGCTTCCTGCTGAATGGGCGTTGGCTCTTTAAAACCAATATCGTCCAGCGACTTTAATATCGATTTTGCAATTTTAAGCTCTTCAAATGTTTTCTTCATACTGCAAAAATAGGAAATCCCCGCCGAAAGTAATTCCTGTTTCGTTTGGGTTTAATTTTTATCTTTAGCCCAGAAATCAGAATATGCCAAATTTATACATAATTGCCGGATGCAACGGCGCAGGAAAAACCACGGCTTCTTTTACCGTATTACCGGAAATGCTTAACTGCGATATTTTTATCAACGCTGACGAAATCGCCCGCGGACTTTCACCATTAAAACCAGAGTTATCATCTATTGAAGCTGGTCGTTTAATGTTAAAAAAAATTAATGATTACATTCCGCTTCAGAAAGATTTTGCCTTCGAAACCACGTTGTCGTCACGTACATTTCGGAATACAATTTATAAAGCAAGAAAATCGGATTACCAGACCACGCTCATTTTTTTCTGGTTAAACTCTGTTGATCTGGCTTACGAACGAGTTGAAACACGGGTACTTGAGGGAGGTCACCATGTACCCAAACATGTTATTGCAAGGCGGTACTATGCAGGTATTGAAAACCTCTTCGAGATCTTTATGCCCATTAGCGATTACTGGATGATTTTTGACAATTCGCAAAAAATGTCATCTGAGCTGATTGCCGAGGGAATGAAAACCAAAACATCAATTGTCAAAAATATTACTAAATTTGACCGCTTAAAATCTTTGGCAAATAGAGATGAAAAATAAAAATGAAATTCGGGAAAAAATTTTAAAGGGTCTTGAAATGTATCAGGAAAGGCTCATTCAGATGAAAAAAGAAAGAAACCTGGAATTGGTTGTTTCCGATGACGAAGGAAGGGTTGTACGTATTCCCGCTCACGAGCTTTAAACTACCTTAACTTATACATCTTCCCCGGCATAGCCACCAGCAAATTTCTAAATTCCATATTCAACAACAAGGCCGAAACTTTGCTCCCCGGCATTTTCAGTTCCGAAGAAATCTGGTCGATAAACAATTCGCCTTCTTTTTTCAACAATTCCACCACCTTTTCCTCGTCGGGGTTTAAATCCACAAAAAGTGACGACTGAACCACTTTCTCTTTTTCGGTGGTTTCCCAACCCATAAAATACTCCAGATCGTCGATATCCTGAATCAAACTGGCGCCGTTCAGCCGGATTAACCGATTGCAGCCGCGGGAATAAGTTTCATCAACCCTTCCGGGGAAGGCAAATACATCGCGGTTATACGACGACGCAATTTCGGCGGTAATAAGCGCTCCGCCTTTTTCGGCCGATTCCACTACAATTGTGGCATCGGCCAAACCGGCTATGATGCGGTTGCGCCGGATAAAATTGGGCGGATCGATTTTTGTTCCGCTGGGAAAATCGGACACCAAACCGCCGTTATTCAGCATTTTTCGGGCAGTGTCAGCGTGCAGCGACGGGTAAACTTTGTCCAGACCGTGCGCCACAACTCCAACAGTTGGAATATTATATTTCAGCGCCATCTTGTGTGCATGAAAATCAACTCCGTAAGCCAGCCCGCTAACCACTAAAACCGGGTGATTTCGTTCAGCAAACCCCTGAATAAGTTGTTCGCAGATTGTTTTTCCGTATTCTGTAGCGTTTCGGGTACCCACAATACTCACCACCCGTTGCCCATCCAGATTCATATTTCCTTTGGAATACAGAATTATAGGTGCATCGGGACAAGGTTTTAAACGTCGCGGATAGTTTCTATCGGTGTAAAACCGCACATCAATTTTATATTTTTCAATGAATTCCAGCTCCTTTTCTGCTTTTTCGAAAACACCGTTATGTTGAATGCGTTTGGCATTTACCTCGCCAATTCCCGGAATTTTTACCAGCGATTTGAAGGACTCGGAAAAAACCCGCTCGGCGCTGCCGGTATAAGCCACCAGATTTCGCGCAAGCACACCACCGATACCGGGAACCATTGAAAGGGCAATCTTATAAAATAATTCGCTGTGAGCCATGCATTTAAGGAAATAATTCAAACACCTAAAATTTGTAACAACTGCTCCTGCAATTGCCTGCGTTGCTTCATGCTAAACGCCGTTAAACTCACCGAAGGGTATTCGGCAATTCCACGTCTGGTTTTTACAACCAAAATTAAATCCGACAACTTCCCAAAAACAGAATTATCGAAATGTGCTTTATATAACATCTTTTGCGGAAACTCGATGGAATTAAAATTTGTTTTACCAAAGCGGACGGCTTTGTAATACCTCAACAAAATTTTACCATTGGAATCGTTATATTCTACAAATTGATAATCAACAACCTGAAAATACAAAAACCACAGTGCAAAAACACCAACCACAGCAATGGCATAAATTGTATAATCCAGCAGAAACAAAGCCAAAGCTGCCAGAGCAATAACAAGACTTACAAGAAAAAAAACACGGCGTAAAAAAACTGTTCTCTGTATATTCGAAATAATCATTATCGTAATTTTTTGTAAAAAACTTTGGCGTCTCCGCAGAAAAAAAAACTCAAAACAAATTTATTGTAACTTTACCGCAATTTAGCAGGTAACTATGGGAAATTCAAAAATTTACTCAAAAATAATTTACACCAATTCTCCTGAAGTTGAACTGGCAGAGTGGGTAATTGGTTATGAAAAAGGAAAAGTATTCCTGGTAACAGAAGAAAACGTTGACCGGTTGTGGCTACCTGAATTCAGTGAACTTACAGAAAACCAATTCATTCGAAAACTGGTTCTTCCCTCGGGTGAGAATAACAAAAAACTCGAATCGGCTGCCCAGATCTGGCAATTTCTGTCGCAAAACGGTGCTGACCGAAAATCGCTGCTGATTAATGTCGGAGGCGGCATGCTGACCGATTTGGCCGGTTTCGCAGCTTCAACCTTTAAACGTGGTATCGATTTTCTGAATATTCCCACTACCCTGCTTTCGCAGGTTGATGCCTCAGTGGGTGGAAAAACCGGCATCAATTTTAACGGATTGAAAAATGAAATAGGTACGTTTAAAGATCCGGTTGCAGTAATTATCAACACCGAATTTCTGAAAACCATCGACAAGCCCAATTTTTTGTCGGGTTTTGCTGAAATGATTAAACACGGTTTGATAAAAAACACCGACCACCTGGATGAACTGAAAGCTTTCGACCTGGAAAATATCAACTACAAAAGTCTGCTGCAAATCATTCAGAACTCGGTTAATGTGAAAGAATACTTTGTAATTAACGATCCTACAGAGAAAAACATACGTAAAGGCCTCAACTTTGGACACACAACCGGCCATGCATTCGAAAGTCTGGCCATGGAACAAAACCGCCCCGTTTTACACGGGTATGCTGTGGCCTGGGGAATGATTACTGAACTGTACCTTTCGGTTAAAAATTGTGGATTCAGCGAAACAGATTGCGGTGAATTAACGCAATGGTTACTTAATATCTACGGAAAATTCGGAATCGGCGAAAACGATTTTGAACGGTTATTCGAACTGATGACGCACGACAAGAAAAACGAATCGGGCAGGATAAACTTCACATTGATTTCTGAGCCCGGAAAAATGAAAATTAACCAAAACTGCGACAGAGAACTGATTTTTGAAGCGTTAAGCTACTACAAAAATCTGTGATAAAATTGTGCATTTTTAGTGTCTTTGAGCTTTTGTGGCATCAATATTTGAACTCCCGAAGCGTAAAACCGAACGACAAAAAAATCTAAAAAATGAAGGTTCAGGTTCCAACAAATCAAAATACTATTTCAGCCCGAATTAATCTGCCGGCATCCAAAAGCATCAGTAACCGGGTGCTAATTATCAACGCGTTGTGCTACAATCCGTATCCGGTAAAAAACCTGTCAGACTCTGATGATACACGGGTTTTGCAACAGGCACTTTTTTCCAACCAAAATAAATTCGACATTGGCCATGCAGGTACAGCCATGCGGTTTCTCACAGCTTTTCTTTCCAAAATTGTGGGTGAATGGGAAATCACCGGTTCGGAACGCATGAAACAACGTCCCATTGGTATTTTGGTGGATGCACTAAGTCAACTGGGAGCCAGAATCGAATACCTGGAAAAGAAAGGTTTTCCGCCACTGAAAATTTTTGGTTCGCACCTGAAAGGAAAAACACTGGAACTGGATGGCAGCATCTCCAGCCAGTACATTTCGGCATTGCTTATGATTGCCCCAACCATTGAAAACGGTCTGACATTAAAACTGAAAGGCGATATCACTTCCCGCTCCTATATCGAACTGACATTAAAACTGATGGCCCGGTTTGGCATTCAATATAAATGGGAGAGAAATATGATTACTGTACCCGAACAAACCTATCTGCCCGGCGAATTCACCGTGGAAGCCGACTGGTCGGGCGCTTCTTACTGGTACCAGATTCTGGCGCTGGCAGAAAAAGGTGAAGTGTTGCTGGAAAACCTGCAACTGGAAAGTTTACAAGGCGACGCAAATATTGCAGGCTGGTTTGAGCAGTTTGGCGTTATCTCACAACAAAAAAAAGAAGGTGTTCAACTCTTAAAAACAGCAAATATTCAACCCGAAAAACTGAAACTCGATTTTATTGAAAACCCCGACGTAGCGCAGACTTTTGCCTGCCTCTGCGTGGCCAAACAAATTCCCTTTCATTTCTTTGGGCTGAAAACTTTAAAAATTAAAGAAACCGACCGGATTTCCGCGTTGCAAAACGAACTGACAAAATTCGGCGCTGTTCTCACCGAACCGGCTGAAGGCGAACTGGTTTGGGACGGAACGCTTGAACCCTCAAAATCAGAAAAACTACCACTCATCAAAACTTACCACGATCACCGCATGGCACTGGCTTTTGCTCCCATGGCAATGACCGGCCAAAAACTGGAGATTGAAGATCCGATGGTGGTTACCAAATCGTACCCTGCATTTTGGGAAGATTTAAAAAAAGCGGGGTTTGAAATCAAAGCTTGATAAAAATCTTCTTTTTATAGAGTATCCACGCCGGAATGAAGTTAAAACAGATAAACAGAACAGCATAAAGTAAACTCCCGAACTTCATGCTCCATCCCGCCGATTCGAACATATTCATAAAATGGACATTGAGACTGCTTCCCCAGAATTTGATATTGTAAAAAAGTTGTCCCCAAACATCGGCCAGCACATAAACCGCAATGGCATTTGAACCGAAAATAATTCCTGGTTTGGTAAATCTTGTCCGTCCCTCCATGTCCACAAAAAACATACTGATGGCCAGCACCATGGCAGCCAGACCGGAAGTGACCATCACAAATGAACTGGTCCAGATGTTCTTGTTGATGGGAAAAACAAAATCCCAAAGATAACCGATGGCAAACGCAAAAAAACCAAATGAAAACAGGTAAATCACTTTTTTCTCCTGCGACAGTTTGCCGAGAATGAGGTGTCCGGCCAGCATTCCCGTAATACCGGTGGCAATAGCCGGCAGCGTGCTGAAAATCCCTTCCGGATCCCAGGTTTCTTGCCACATGAAACCTGGCAGCAGCTTACTGTCGATCCATGCAGCAAGGTTGGCACCGGGTTCCAGCATCGGTTTGCCGTAGCCCGGCGTAGGAATCAAAACCATAACCAGCCAGTATCCTACCAAAATAACCGCAGCTACAATTGCCTGAGTTTTCCATTTTGAATTCAGGAAAAGGATAGCAGAAACAAAAAACACAATGGCAATGCGCTGTAAAACACCGGCATACCTGATGTTTTCCAAATCAAATTTCGGAAACAGCCACAATAAAACGCCAACAATAAAAATTTTCAATGCCCTGAAAGCAATCTTTTTATACATCGGCCCTTTGGGAACTCCTGCATTCAGCCGTTTGGTGTAGGCCAGCGCAATGGAAACACCCACAATGAAAATAAAAAACGGAAAAATGAGGTCGGTGGGTGTGATGCCGTGCCAGTCAACATGCAGCAAAGGCGGGTACACGTGGCTCCATCTGCCCGGGTAATTCACCATAATCATTGCAGCAATTGTAAAACCACGGAATGCATCGAGGGAAATCAGTCGTTTAAATTCGGCCATTTTGTTATCTTTGATTTTAAAAATTTATCGAAATTTGTTCACTATCTTTTTGAAAAATTCAGGATGTCAAACTTAAATAAATTGTCGAAGATGAAAAACAGTGTTGTTGCTTTTTGCATGGTTTTGTTCCTTTTTATTGGATGTACACAAAAAACACCCACACCCGGAGAAATAAAAATGAGCTGGGAAATGATTAGCAATGAATATGCTGAAACGCCTAAAGCAATGGCAAAATTTTATTTCGAAAATAACAGTCAATTCACGTTTAATGACAATAACTGGGCACTTTATTTCAGCCAGATGTCGCGCACTCCGCTATCGGCCGACAACAATGTGAAAATTGAGTTCATCAGCGGCGACTGGTTTGTGATGAAACCCACGGAAGGTTTCAGTTTGAAGCCG
>CAZCPH010000127.1:0-8547 GCA_964500105.1 uncultured Mariniphaga sp.
AATAGTTATTCACACCAAAAAAACCAAATCTGCAGAGATTGCCACTGCAATTGAGCCGGAAGTTCACCAGCCCATGTTCAACGTCTATCCGAATCCGTTCACAGACAGGCTGCGCATCGAATTTGTTCCGGAAGAAACCACTCACGGCCGCATCGATCTATTCGATATGACCGGCCGTCTGGTGAAAACCATATTCGACCAGCCGGTGAGCGCTGGCGAACACTATAATGCCGAGTTTGTACCCGGCAGCGAAGTGACCAGTTTCTATATTTACCGCTTATCACTTGGTGATGCCGTTCGCAACGGAAGAGTGATTTACAGAAAATAGGTAGGACAAAACCTGTTCGCTGTAAAAAGTGAAATGCCAAAAGGTCGTCTGTCAATGCACAGGCGGCCTTTTTGGTTACAAAAATCAGAACTTTAGCGTTTGCTAATTGATTGAAATTTCGTATTTTGCCACGGATTATGAATCATAATTACTATTATTAAGAACAAAAGTTAAAAATCAACATTCAACTAAAATTTTGAAAACATGAAAAAACTATTTTTTATTCTCGCGCTGGCAGCTGTTTACACCGTATCAGCATCGTCGTTAAGCACAACCGTAGTAACCAGCGAAAAATCGCAAATTATGCTGGTGGCCGATGCGGATGATTCGATTACCTTACCGGCTGTTGAAGACGAAAAAAAGGACAAAAAGAAAAGCAAAGCCACCGCAGCCAGCGCATGCTGTTCGCAAAAAGAAACAGTAAAAACCGGGTGCAGTGCAGCACAGCAGAAAAGTTGTGCCGCATCGAAAGTAAGCTGCACAGATGACAAGAAAAAGGAGGAAAAAAAGTAGAAATACTTTGCTGTTCCAAAATACTTCATTTTTCTGATGTACAAAATAATTCACAGTAGCATCAGAAAATTTTCAAACGGCCCGATTTGCAAAGCGCAAACCGGGCTGTTTGTTTTTTGAAAAAAATTGTTTTCTCTGTTTATCGTTGCGGGTTCGCTACCGATTTTGTACTTTTCCGCATTAAAGAAACTTTATGAAAGCACCAAAATCGTTCAGGCTGCACATCGGGATTTTTGGCAGAAGAAATGCCGGTAAATCGAGCATCTTAAATGCACTTACCGAACAAGATGTTTCCATCGTTTCGGATGTAGCCGGAACAACAACAGACCCGGTGGAAAAACCGATGGAACTGCTTCCGCTGGGACCGGTTTTGTTTATTGACACTGCGGGAATTGATGATGAAGGAGTTCTGGGAGGAAAGCGCGTGGCCAAAACAGTTGCTGTTTTTGACCGAACCGATCTGGGAATTATAGTAACCAGCTTTAACGATTGGGGCGATTTTGAACTCTCGCTGATGGAAGCGTTAAAAACCCGCGACATACCGTTCATTGTCGTTTTCAACAAAACGGATATTGCCCCGGAAAATCACGACATCACTTCCCAGCTCGACAGTGTTAAGGTAAAATATGTGTTAACATCGGTAACGGGTTTTGAAGGTATTTCAGATTTACGTCAACTCATTTTAAAAACCGCTCCGGCCGACTTTATTGAACGCCCCGCAATTCTTGCTGATCTTGTCGGGCCGGGTGAAATGGCCGTTCTGGTGGTTCCCATCGACAAAGAAGCGCCCAAAGGGCGACTGATACTGCCGCAGGTTCAGAGTATCCGCGATCTGCTCGACCATGATGCATTTTGCATGGTGGTTAAAGATGCTGGTTTAAGCGAAGCGTTATCACGCCTTGGCAAGCCCCCCAAACTGGTGGTTACCGATTCGCAGGCTTTTGAAAAGGTGGCAGCTATTACGCCACCGAAAGTTCCGCTCACTTCGTTTTCCATTCTGTTTGCCCGGTTCCAGGGCGACCTGGCTGAAATGGTGCGGGGCGCCATGGCCATAGACAAACTAAACCCAGGCGACAAGGTTTTGATTGCTGAAGCCTGTTCGCATCATCCCATCGAAGAGGACATCGGTTCGGTAAAAATCCCGGGCTGGCTGAACAAATATGTTGGTGGCGAGCTTCAGTTTGACCACACCAGAGGTCACGATTTTCCCAAAAACATTACAGAATACAGGCTGATCATTCATTGCGGGGCGTGCATGTGGAACCGCCGGACAATGCTCAGCAGAATTCTGAAAGCACGTCAGCTGGGTGTTCCCATAACCAACTACGGATTAACCATTGCCTGGTCGCTGGGAATTTTCGAACGCGCCCTTGAACCGTTTCCGGCTGCTTTGGAAGTGTACAAAAAAAGCCGGCGTGGTTAATCCGGCTTCCAATGTATTTTTCCGAAAAAGGCTGTATTAATCCAGCCGTCTTTCTTTCTCAGTTCAAAGAGAATTCAACCTCAAGATTTTTATCGCTGCGAACAAACGCAGTAACCACTTTATAAGTTACACTTTGCTGATTTTCCGGAGCAGAAATTACCTGAGCTGTTTGCGGGAACAGGGTAACTTTTTCGGTTCCGTTTCCGGAAACCAGTTCCAGCTCAAAATACAAATCGCTGTTGTTCCTGATTTCATAAAATTTCCGGTCTCCTTTTGAATGAAAGGAAGGTCCCATTTCAACACAGGCATTAAACAGATTACGAACATGCTCTTCTTTTCCTGCAATGTATTTACTTGCCCATGCCACGGTACGGCCTGCATTCAGCGCTTCGCGAACCGATTCGGCGGTTCGGTCCTTTGCAAAAACCAATGTCATGGAACGGTGCACCGGCCCGCCAAGGTTGTAATCGTGAGCAACCAGGTTGTGAATATCTGAAGTTCCCATTACCGTAAGGTTGTAGTCCATTGCCCAGTCGAGCGCTTTTTTGTGAAAACCAAATCCGTTAAACACTTCTATGCCATGCAGGTTGTTGCCCTTTTTCAGTTCGTCAACAAAATCTATCCACTCGTACGAACCTTCAATGGAACTCACTTTCCATCCCGGATGGTTCCAGAAAATGAATGCATTTTGTTCTGCAGCTTTCATCACAGCCTGCTTGTCTTTTTCATTGGCCCGGTCTGCAATATACTCCGAAGCATCGCCAATAAACAGCGCATTAAAATGCCCGGGTGGCGTGTTACGTGTGATTTCAGTTCCTTTTATAAAAACCAGGTTGTTTTCTGCTGCCGCATCTTTTGCCAGCTCCCAGGCGCGGTTATGACCAACCTTCACATCGTCTGAGTGTGGAGTGTACTCAATATGATCGGTTATGGCAATCACATCCAGTCCTTCCTGCCACGCTTCCTGCACCCGCACGTTGGGCCACACATGACCGTCGGAAAAGACGGTGTGCATGTGCAAATCGCATTTTAAAGTCTGAAATCCGTCAAAATTGGGAATCTGAATGATCTGGCGTTTTTTCGGATTCCGGAATTCATTCATCCGCATTACACCATCGTCAGTTTGTGCCTGTGTAAGTATTGCTGTTCCGAGAAAAACCAGCAAAAACAATTTCATTTTTGTTGTCATAACTATTTCAAATTTTATTACCGGCTGCCAAATTAGCGAAATATGAAAGATTTTTACCTGCTTTTTAAAGATAAAAAGACATTAGCGGTGCGGTAATTTGAGGGGAAAGAAAAAAAGCATTCGTCATTTCTACTTTTTATTCGGCTTTCTGAAAAAACCAAAGAACTCAATTTTCCCGGAAAAGTCTTTTTTTAATAGTTTGAGGGTTCCTTTATCAATAGCAAACTGATATTCAATGCTGTTCCTGAAGTCGTTTGAAAGCAGGGTGACAAAATTTTTTGACAGGCTCCAACGGTTAACCCCGGATGGTTTCATAAATTCTTCCAAACTATTTGATTGCTGATTGAATACACCGTCTTCGTAAAACTCAATTTCCCAAAAAACTTCACTGCTTTTCAACTGTTCTTCCTGAATATGCAACAGCTCTCCGCACGTTTCGGTATAATATTCAAAAAGCTGCCACTTGCCGGGTAACTGTTTCGATGGCTGTGCAAACATCTCCGTCGATTTCAGCCAGTGAAAAATCCTGTTAATAAAAGTTTGTTCGCTCATAAATCTTGTTGCAACTTTTATTCGACCAAGATAAAGCATCTTCGTTTAATGAGACAAAAAATTTTGTTTGCATATAAATTAATCCGGGAGAAATCGCTTTGATCTTCCAATGGAAATATTAAGGGTTAAGCAACTGTACAAAAACAAAAACAGGAACGATTTTTCGCTCCTGCTTTTTGCCTAACCAAATCTATCCTCTATGAAAAAACACTTTTACTTTTCGTGCTGATACAAATGTAAGCACAAAAACAGTTAACTAAAATCAATCAAAGTTAAATAATGTTAACTCTTCATTATCAAAAAGATAAACCACAAACAAAGCTCATGATTTACCGCCTAAAGTTATATATTTGCAAGGGTTTCAAACAACTGAGAATAATAGTATGGAATATAGAAATAAAAAGTTCAAATTTTCGGCAAACTGGAATTTACATTGCCTTAACAGGTTAAAGCTGAATTCCCAAAAAATGAACCCACTACCCCGTTTTCTTGATGATTTCTAAACACCTTATTTATTTCAATTCTAAAAAAATAGCGTTATTTTTGCGCTTCAAATTTTGAGAAATTCTTTTTACTAATAATTATAAAACACTATTTATGGCAAAACATGTATATACTTTTGGAGCTGGAAAAGCCGAAGGTAAAGCTGACATGAAGAACCTGCTGGGTGGCAAAGGCGCCAACCTGGCGGAAATGAACCTTATTGGCGTTCCGGTACCTCCGGGATTTACCATTACAACCGAAGTTTGTACCATGTACAACGAACAAGGTCAGGAAAAAACATTCGAACTGATTAAACCGGAAGTTGAAGCAGCCGTTGCATTGGTTGAAGAACTCACCGGAACCAAGTTCGGAGACAAAGAAAATCCCTGTTTGTTATCAGTTCGCTCCGGCGCCCGTGCGTCAATGCCCGGAATGATGGACACCGTGCTGAACCTGGGAATGAACGACGATGCAGTGGAAGGTATTGCAAAAAAATCGGGCAATTCGCGTTTTGCATGGGATTCATACCGTCGTTTTGTACAGATGTACGGTGATGTGGTTATGGAAATGAAACCTGCCAGCAAAGAAGAACATGATCCTTTCGAAGAAATTATTGATGAATTAAAGGAAGAGTTGGGCATTCAGCTCGACACAGAATTTACCACTGAAAACCTTCAGGAACTGGTAAAACGGTTTAAAGCTGCCGTAAAAAAAGTTACCGGTAAAGACTTCCCGACCGATCCGTGGGAACAATTGTGGGGTTCCATTGCTGCTGTTTTCAACAGCTGGGAAAATCCGCGCGCAATATTCTACCGCAGGATGGAACAAATTCCTGACGAATGGGGAACTGCCGTGAACGTTCAGGCCATGGTATTTGGAAACATGGGCGAAACTTCTGGTACAGGTGTTGCTTTTACCCGCGATGCTGCTACCGGTGAAGACATTTTCAACGGCGAATACCTGATTAACGCTCAGGGTGAAGACGTTGTTGCCGGAATCCGTACACCACAGGAAATCACCCTTTCAGGATCACGCAAGTGGGCAGAATTACAGGGTGTAAGCGAAGAAGAAAGAGCTTCTAAATATCCTTCACTTGA
The DNA here is from genome assembly GCA_964500105.1 of uncultured Mariniphaga sp. Lineage (GTDB taxonomy): Bacteria > Bacteroidota > Bacteroidia > Bacteroidales > Prolixibacteraceae > Mariniphaga. The sequence continues at coordinate 5,586 of CAZCPH010000127.1, forward strand.
GGAAGCCATGCCCGAAATTTACAGGCAACTGGAAGAAACTCAGCAAAAACTGGAAGACCATTATAAAGATATGCAGGACCTGGAATTTACCATTCAGGAAGGTAAATTGTGGTTGCTGCAAACCCGTAACGGAAAACGTACCGGTGCCGCCATGGTGAAAATTGCTGTGGATTTACTGGAGCAGGGTGTAATCGATGAAAAAACAGCTTTGAACCGCATCGATGCCAACAAACTGGATGAACTGCTTCACCCGGTATTCGAAGCATCAGCCATCAAATCGGCCAACGAAATTGCCAAAGGTTTGCCGGCATCGCCGGGTGCAGCAACCGGACAGGTTGTGTTCTTTGCTGACGAAGCTGCCAAATATCCGGCATCCATTCTGGTTCGCGTAGAAACTTCGCCCGAAGACCTTGAGGGAATGCACATTGCAAAAGGTATTTTAACTGCACGCGGCGGTATGACCTCGCATGCAGCTGTTGTTGCCCGTGGAATGGGTAAATGCTGTGTGTCAGGTGCAGGTGCTGTTAAAATCAACTACAAAACCCGCGTGATGACCATCGACGGGAAAGAGTTCCAGGAAGGCGACTGGATTTCACTGAACGGATCAACAGGTAAAGTTTATGAAGGAAAAATTACCACCAAAGATCCTGAAATGAGTGGAGATTTTGCCAAAATTATGAATCTGGCAGAAAAATATACCCGCATGAGTGTTCGCACCAATGCAGACACACCAAACGATGCACAGATAGCACGGAAATTCGGGGCAAAAGGTATCGGTCTTTGCCGTACAGAGCATATGTTCTTTGAAGGCGAAAGAATCAAAGCCATGCGTGAAATGATTCTTTCAAAAACCGAAACAGAGAGACGCAAAGCACTGGAAAAACTGCTTCCTTACCAACGGGAAGATTTCGAAGGAATTCTGGAAGCTATGGCCGGATACGGAGTAACCATTCGTTTACTCGACCCTCCACTGCATGAATTTGTTCCGCACGAAGAAGCCAACCAACGAGAAATGGCTAAAGAAATGGGAATTTCTACGGATGAAGTTAAAGCGCTGGTTGACGATTTGCACGAATTTAACCCCATGCTGGGCCACCGTGGATGCCGTCTCGGAAACACTTATCCGGAAATTACCGAAATGCAGGCCAGGGCAATTATTGAAGCCGCTGTAAACCTGAAACAAAAAGGTGTGGATGCCCGTCCTGAGATTATGGTTCCGCTGATTGGTACCGTTAAAGAATTGAAACTGCAGGCAGATATTATTCACGAAACTGCAAAAAAAGTTTTCGAAGAAAAAGGGACAAAAGTAGATTATCTTGTGGGAACAATGATTGAAGTTCCGCGTGCTGCGGTAACTGCCGACAAGGTAGCCGAAGTAGCTGAATTCTTCTCTTTCGGAACAAACGACCTTACCCAGATGACCTTTGGATATTCGCGTGACGATGCAGGCAAATTCCTGCCGGTTTACCTTGAAAAAGGCATCCTGAAAAATGATCCTTTCCAGATACTTGACCAGGAAGGTGTAGGACAACTGGTAAAAATGGGTGTTGAAAAAGGCCGTGGAGTAAAATCCGACCTAAAAGTAGGTATTTGTGGTGAACATGGCGGTGAACCATCATCAGTAATGTTCTGCGACAGTGTTGGAATGGACTACGTAAGTTGTTCTCCGTACCGTGTGCCAATCGCACGAGTTGCGTCAGCACAGGCAAACCTGAAATAACAGATTGTAAATCTGAATTATAAAAAAGCCATCCTTTGCAGGGATGGCTTTTTTTATGCGTAAAACTACGCAAAACCAAACGCGTAATTCTACGTATTGACAACAGGTAGAATTACTCTTTTTTCGCGTTAAAAAATTCAGGAGATTTGTATCAGAAATTTTAGATACAAAATGGTTTTACAAAAGCGAAATAACGATATTACCCCATACCTCAATCCAGCAAACTTGGACACACGTGGATTGACCGCTTCAACAAACCAGCTGCAACTCGACAACTATCTTGTCAACACTTTTTCTCTATTCCAAAAATTGCACTGGTAAGAAGAGGATTACGGATTATCCGTAAAGGGGTTCTGGCCAGAACCCCTTTATTTATTTTATAAAAACCAGTTTATTCTTTAAGGCAAAAACCACAAGTCCGGCAATATTTTTTGCACCCGACTTTTCGAGCAGTTTTCGTCTGTGCCCTTCAACAGTTCTTGCACTTATTTCCAGTTTCTCTGCAATTTCAGGTGCAGTAAACTCCCTGCAAATCAAATCAAGCACTTCCATTTCTCTTTCTGTAAAGTCTGGCAAATTCTTCGCTTCAAATTTTTTCTGACTTGCACTTTTAATTACCAGCTTCGACAATTCTGCAGGAAAATAAAAATCGTTAATATAAACTTTCGTGATGGCTTCCTCCAACTCTTCCGGTTCGGCATTCTTCAGCAAAAAACCGTTTACCCCTTCAGAAATCATATACATAATAAAATGCTCATCATCTTCCATGGTAAGAATAATCACTTTCTGCTGTGGATAAAGTTTCCGAATTTGCCTGTGAGCTTCAATTCCGTCCATTACCGGCATTTGAATATCGAGCAAAACAATACCAGGAGGAGATTTCAGCAATTTCAGAAGTTCAAGCAATTCCAGGCCATTCCCGGCTTCATAAATATGATCAATAAAATGAAATTCTTCAAGCAGAGACCGAATTCCCTTTCTGAATAATCTGTGATCGTCGGTTATAACTACTGAAATACTTTTATCTTCCATAAATTCATGTTAAAGATTGAACTGCCAAAATAGCGGTAGTGCCTTTCCCTGGTTTCGATTTCAGCTTTATCCGGGCATTTAAAATCTGTGTTCTGCTATCCAGGTTTCTCAACCCCAAGCCGGTTTTTGTCATCTGCTCAGGTTCAAATCCAACGCCGTTATCGCTAACAGATACGGCAAGTGTGTTGGCACCATACCTTGCTTTAACCG
>CAZCPH010000128.1:0-8535 GCA_964500105.1 uncultured Mariniphaga sp.
GTAGAGGACGCCGTGCTGACTGATTTGCCAACAGAAGCCTGTTTTTGCGCAAAACTCATTGAATTTATCCGTTCGTACTTTTCTTTCTGGTTTTCAGGAACATAAATTACGAGTTTCTGACCAACCCGAATCAAATTCCGGTTGATATTATTCCAGTACCTCAAATCGGAAGTACGAATATTAAACCACGATGCAATAAATCCCACATTATCACCCGATTTTACAGTGTAATTCACTCTCGCTTTCCCCTCCACATCTGCCGGAGTAAAATAATTTGCAGTAGCAGCACTTGAAGGGCTTTGCAGTGTATTTTCAGGAAAATACTCTTCACGTTTGTGGGCAAAAACAGTGGTGTCCAAATCGATGAATGCCATAATTTTGTCGTTTGGCAAAACAAGCGGATAAGGTTTCTCAGGTTTTGCAGGAACTACATCGCGACGAAACATGGGATTCATGGCACGAAGCTGTTCTTTCTCTATTTCGAGTATCGCTTCCAACTGGTCGAAATGCAGATAATCGTGTACAAAAATGGTATCGGTTTGCAGCGGAATATCGGGCATCCGGGGCTGCAAATTGTGTTCCTTGTAGTAATGCATGGCATATGCAGCAGCAATGTACGCTGGCACATAACCCCGCGTTTCGCGCGGCAAACGGTAATAAATTTCCCAATAGTTCCGCTTCCCGCCCGAACGCCGAATGGCCCGGTTTACATTTCCAGGTCCGCAATTATAAGCAGCAATTGCCAGGTACCAGTCTTCGTAAGTATCGTATAAATACTTCAGATAACTTACTGCTGCTTCAGTAGATTTTAACGGGTCGCGCCGTTCGTCAACAAAGCTGGTGATTTCAAGATCCATATGTCGCGCTGTACCGTACATAAACTGCCATAAACCGTTTGCCCCAACCCTGGATATTGCTCTGGGATTCAGCGCCGATTCAATCACCGGGAGATATTTCAGTTCAAGCGGCATGTTATGCCGGTCGAGCGTTTCCTCAAACATGGGAAAATAATAAGCCGACAAGCCGAGCATTACTTCCATTAAATTGCGGCTTTTTTCGGTGTACAACTGAATAAAATTTTTTACAACGTTGTTATAAGCCATGTCCACCACTTGTTCCATCTCCTCCAACCTGCTGATGTAAACCGAGTCGGGCAGATTCCGCGGAAAAACTCCGGACAAATTATCATCCGCTTCATCGAGATGAAACATATGCCTGATGTACCAGGAGTTTCCGAGACTATCCATTTTTGCCGAAAAAATATCGTTCAGGTTCTCATCAGGAACAGGACTGTTTTCATAGAGCAGCGAATCAGAAACATCTTCGGCATAAGCAGAATCTTCAGATGAAATATAGAGTGTGTCGGTGGTAACAACACCTGCATCCAGCGATTGCAGAGGCTGCAAATTTATCTTTTCCCGTTGCTGTGCAGCAGCTGTTTGAACAAAAATTAATAATGAGATTATTCCAACAAAATATTTCACACTCTTCCACATATCTCAAAAATTAAATCGAAAATTTAAGCAATAAACAAAATTATTATCAAAATTCATCATCGATGGTTCCCATTTCAATGTCAGGTCATCGCTTATATCGAAATCGAAAAGGTGGGCATCAACACTGGCATCAATAATATTGAGTCCGTAAAACCCAACAAAACTTATAATGAGCAAATCGCGGTTTCGGCGGTAGTAATCCTGCTGTTTCGACAGAGCAGTTTTCAGGTTATTGAATTCTGTAGGGTTATCCAGGTTGTAATTGTTTCGGCGTACCGCTTCAATTTTCAGATAATCCTGAGTTTCAGGGTTTGTATCCACAAGATGCCGGTAACCGGTTTTGAATAATTGATAATTGTCGTTGTTCCAGTTAATAAAGTAGCCGATGGTGCCGAAACCAATGTAAATTAGCGGTACTTTCCAGTATTTTTTGTTGTAAACCTGCCCGAGACCAGGTAAAACAGCAGAGTAAATGGTAGCTTTTCTCGGCGAGTGAATTTCTTCCTCTGGTTGCTCCGGCAGCTGTTGTACAGCCTGAACAGTATCGGCCTCAACCAGTTGGGCACGAAGGTTAAAAAACACCATCAACTGAATTACTACCAGAATATATTTCAGATACGTTCCTCTGCTTATCACGCTTCACAAATTTTGCCCAAAAATAGATGATTCATTTTACAGAGTTGACTGATGCAGGCTTTTATTTGCCGTTTTCAATTATTTTAACAATTCGTTCAAGGTCTTGCTCTGATTTAAAAGGAATTACAATTTTCCCCTTTCCGTTTCCATTAACAGAAATTCCTACCCGCGAACCAAAAAGTTTTCCAAGGCTTCCTTTAAAATTCTTGTATTCTTTTGGCAGTTCTTTTCTTTTGGGTTGAATGGAAGAATCTCCGTCTTCGCTCAGACTTCGTACAATTTCCTCCACTTTCCTGACAGAAAATCCGTATTTCACTATCTGGCCATAAATCATTTCCTGAACATCAGCATCCTCAATATTGATCAGTGCGCGAGCATGACCCATTGAAATCTCTTTTTCACGCAAAGCTTTTTGAATTACTGCAGGCAGTTTTAAAAGCCGCAGGTAATTGGCAATGGTAGATCGCTTTTTTCCAACGCGGTTGCTAAGCTCCTCCTGCGTAAAACTAAGTTCTTCCATCAAACGCTGGTAGCTGAGCGCAATTTCGATGGCGTCCAAATCTTCGCGCTGGATGTTCTCCACCAGCGCCATTTCAAGCATAACATCGTCTTTGGCATGACGGATATACGAAGGAATGGTTTCGAGACCAGCCTTTTGCGCAGCCCGGAAACGACGTTCACCGGCAATAATCTGGTAACTGTCGGGCCCGGTTTTACGGAGGGTAATGGGTTGAATCAAACCAATTTCACGAATGGAGGCAGCCAGCTCTTCCAGTGCTTCTTCATCGAACTTTGAACGGGGCTGAAAGGGATTCGCCACAATTTTAGTCAATTCCACTTCGCTGATTGCAGCCTGTTTCATTTTTTCGGCATCATCTATCAATGCTCCCAAACCTCGTCCAAGTACACTCCTTTTCACCATAACCAAAAAATTAATTGTTAATGATTTTGCTTTCCTGTGCCATGCGGGTCATCCCGTTTCGCTGTAAAATCTCGCGGGCCAGGTTCATGTGGTTTATCGCTCCTCTTGAGCTTGCATCGTATAAAATAACCGGCTTCCCGTAGCTTGGAGCTTCGCTCAGCTTCACATTGCGCTGAATTACGGTTTCAAAAACCATATCCTGAAAATGGTGTTTTACCTCTTCATAAACCTGGTTTGAAAGGTTCAGGCGCGAATCGAACATGGTCAGCAAAAACCCTTCAATTTCCAGCGCCGGGTTTAAGCGGTTCTGAATAATCTTAATCGTATTCAGCAACTTTCCCAATCCTTCCAGTGCAAAATATTCACACTGTACCGGAATAATTACCGAATCGGAAGCCGTTAGGGCGTTTACCGTAATCAAACCGAGTGACGGAGAACAGTCAATCAAAATAAAATCGTAAATATCTTTCAGTTTACCAATGGTATTCCGCAAAACTTTTTCCCGGTTTGGCAGGTTAAGCATCTCAATTTCAGCACCAACCAAATCAATATGAGACGGTATGATGTCAAGATTGGCAATTTCGGATTTAAGAATCACCTTTTCGGGATCAACTTCATCCACAATACATTCGTAAATACTCGACTGCACATTTTTAACATCAAAACCGAATCCGGAAGTGGCGTTAGCCTGCGGATCAGCGTCGATTATGAGTACTTTTTGTTCTAAAACAGCAAGGCTGGCAGCCAGATTAATTGTTGTAGTGGTTTTTCCCACCCCGCCTTTCTGGTTGGCCAGCGATATAATTTTTCCCATCAGATTTCTATTTTTTTGAACGGGTTCAAATTTAATAATTTAGCCTTAACTGTATTAAGGTATTTTTCGACATCGTTCGTTAGTAACTGGTTAAAAAGCTAATATTGAGCAGATAAAAAGTTTATATTTTCTCTGTTTCCATCATCTTTATCAGCCGTTTTCTGTCAATTGGCACCACTCCGGGGCTTTCGCAAACCAAACCTCCGGCCACATTGGCCAGCATAGCCATTACAGCTGGTTGCAAACCGGCAGCCAAAGCCAGACTTGCAACACTCAGCACTGTATCTCCTGCTCCCGAAACATCGGCAATCTCCCGGATAACCGCCGGAAAATGCTGCTCTTTCTCTCCATTGCTGATAAAAACACCAAGCTCAGAAAGCGTGATTAAAATGAGCTTCAGGTTTTGCTGAATTTTAAAGGCAGCAGCGGCATTGCTCAACTCACCTAAATCTCCTTTTTTAAGGTTCAACCCTGCGCCTTCAGCAAACTCATAAAAATTAGGCTTAAACAAATCCACATTTTTATAACGATTGAAATTTCGCTTTTTGGGGTCAACTGCCACCGGAATGCCTCTGTGGGAAGCCATATTGTTCACTTGCTCAAATAAACCAGGAGTAATTAGTCCTTTATCGTAATCCACAAATAAAACTACATCTGCACCATTTCTTTCTATCTCTTTTTCAATACCTTGGACGATTCTCTGTTCCAAAACGGTTGATATATAATCCGTTGTTTCCTCATCAACCCGGGCAATGTGCCGGCCTTTGCCAATAATGCGGCTTTTAACGGTTGTCATGCGGTCCGGGTCATCAAAAATTCCGTGCCCGGGTAAATCTTTTCCAGCAATCATTTTTCTGAGTTCTTCGCCGTTTAAATCGTTTCCGACCACCGAAAACAACACCGGACTGGCACCCAGTGCCTGTAAATTCAGTGCAACATTTGCAGCGCCGCCGGGCCTGCATTCACGTTTTGTCACCGAAACCACAGGAATTGGTGCTTCGGGGGATATCCGCTCCACGTTGCCCCACAAATACGTGTCAACCATAGCATCGCCAATCACAATGGCGCGCATGCCGCAAAACTTTTCAAAAATCTGTTCTATTTCTTTTTCGTCCACAACACCTGTAAAAAATGCAAATCTAAAAAAATAAAGCCACCGGCGAAAAAAGGCTGAACCCCAGACAAACCGGACTCAGGCCGGATCGACATCCACATGAATCACTGCGCTGCTGTTTTCAGGCTGACTACGGACATAACCGATGGTTTCCGTTAAAAATCTCTTCACATCTCCCAGCGGAAGCCGGGGGTCTATTTTCAGCCAGATTTCTTTGTGGTACCACAACTGAATTCGGCTCACCAACGGAAATTCGGGTCCCAGCACAACCAACCTGCTGTTTTTTCTGAGAAAACCGGCAAGCTGACCGGCCACACGGTTCACATTTTCTGGCTTTTTGTGCTTCACCACCAGCTTTATCAACCTGAAATAAGGCGGATATTTAAACAGTTTTCGTTCGGCCATTTGCGCATTAAACACAGCCATGAAATCCTGCCGGCGAATGAGTTCAATCAACGGTTGCTCAGGTTGGGCGGTTTGTACCACCACCTTACCTCTACTGTGCTTTCTTCCGGCACGTCCGCTAACTTGAGAAACCAATTGGTAGGCACGCTCGTGCGCTCTGAAATCGGGAAAATTTATCAGATTATCGGCATTTAATATGCCCACCACGCTCACATGCTCAAAATCGAGACCCTTGGTAACCATTTGTGTACCAATAAGAACATCAGTTTTTCGCGACTCCAGGTTGTGGATAATTTTGCTGAAAGCATTTTTAGAGCGGGTGGTGTCCAGGTCCATTCGTTCAATTCTTTTACCCGGAAACAGCGGTTTCAGTTCATCCTCAATCTTTTCGGTACCAAATCCGCGGGATTTAATTTCGGGTGAACCACATTCCGGGCACTCAGCAGGCATGGCAATGCTGAAACCACAGTAATGGCAATTCAGCCGTTTTTTATATTTGTGGTAGGTCAGGCTCACATCACAATTTTTGCATTTGGGAATCCACCCGCAGGTAAAACACTGCACAAAAGGTGAATAACCTCGTCGGTTTTGAAAAAGAATTACCTGCTCCCGGTTGTTCATTGCGTCTTCCATCAGGTGATAAAGCTCGGGAGTGAGTACCGATTTCATCTGCTTTTTCTTCCAGGCGCGTGTTAAATCGGCCACAATAATTTCCGGAAGTTCCATATTGGAGTGCCTTCTGGTTAGATTTACCAGCCCGTATTTTCCGGAAAGTGCATTGTAAAAACTCTCGTAAGAAGGTGTGGCCGACCCCAGCAACACACTGGCATTGTTTTGTTTTCCGAGTACGATGGCCATATCGCGGGCATGATAGCGCGGTGCCGGATCGAATTGTTTGAATGAGTTTTCATGCTCCTCATCCACAATGACCAGTCCCAGGTTTGAAAAAGGCAGAAAAAGTGCCGACCGGGCTCCCAAAACCACCTGGTATCCTTCCTTTGGATTGGTTTGAAACTGCAAAACTTTTTTCCAGATTTCAACCCGTTCCGAGCTGTTCAGTCGCGAATGATAAATGCCCACTTTCTTTCCGAAAACATTTTTGAGACGCTGAATAATCTGCGTGGTAAGCGCAATTTCAGGCAACAGGTACAACGCCTGTTGTCCCTGTTTTAAAACCTCATCAATCAGGTGAATGTAGATTTCCGTTTTGCCACTGGCCGTTATTCCGTGGATGAGCGAAACCTGATTCTTATCAAAACAGGTTTTAATTTCTTCCAGCGCCTGCTGCTGGTACTGGTTCAACAGATTCAAATCTGTCTGTTCAGGTATTTTCTCTTCAATTCGGGAAACCTGCTGTTTAAACGATTTAAGAATTTTTTTTGTAACCAGCTCATTTAAAATTGCCGAACTGAAATCTGTTCCTTTCAACAGTACTTTCTTCTGAATATGAGGGTTTTGTCCGGACTGAAACGCTTTTGTTTTTTCAATAAAATGAAACAACAATTCCAATTGTTTTTTAGCTCGTTGAAGGGTTTTAATTGCCGATTGCAGTTCAGATTCAGTTTTTATCTGCGGGTGCAGTTTAATCCAGGTTTCTGTTTTTGCTTTGTATTTCGTGTTTATTTTCTCTTCAACCTGAATGATATTTTTATCGAGCAACGATTTCAGTGCGGAATAGGAAAAAACGCTACCAAGTTTTCTTTGCAGTGCATCCAAAGTGGAAACATCCTGTTTCACCAGGTCTAAAATCCGAAACTCTTTATCCGATAATTCCTGTTCTTCGTCATCATCGGTTAATATGATTTTCGATTTACTTTCCAGTTTTAGTCCAGACGGAAGAGCAGCACGAAAAACATCGCCCAAAGTGCAGCAATAGTAGCCGGCCATCCATTTCCAGAGTTCGAGATTTTGGGGTAAAACCACCGGTTCGTCGTCTAAAAGTTGGACAATTTCCTTAAGTTCAACATTTTGTGGTGGATTCCCGGAGAGTGACAAAACCAGAGCAGCATAAAACTTTTTGGCTCCAAACTGCACCACAACCCTTTGTCCCGGTTGAATACGGTTTTGCCAAACCTCCGGCACACGGTAGGTATAAGCATCGTGCAGCGAAAGAGGCAAAATAACCTGTGCAAACATTTCGGACATGGGCAATGTTTTTGAATCTTCTCTCAAAGAAACAAAAATTAAAAACTACGCCCAACGAAAATTTATGATGGGAATTGCTGATTAATCCATCCGGCAACCTCTTCCATGAGCCAGTTGGGTGTTGAAGTTGCGCCACAAATGCCAACCGACTCTGCTCCTTCGAGCCAGGATCTGTCAATTTCTTCAATCCGGGAAATGTGATGGGTGCGCGGGTTTTCCTCTTTGCAAATGGTGTACAGATAACGTCCGTTTGAGCTTTTATGCCCGGCAACAAACAGAATTACATCAAACTCTTTGGCAAAATTTTTCAGATGGGGAACCCGGTTTGAAACCTGCCGGCAGATTGAATCTTTTATTTCGAGGGGGACACCCGGTTTCATGCTTGATTTTACTTTGTCGGCAATGGCATAAAAATCTTCTACCCGCTTTGTGGTTTGTGAATAGAGGGAAACCGGCCGGGAAAAATCAATTCGGCTGGTGTCTTCAATGCTTTCAAGCACAATGGCTTTATTATCAATTTGCCCGTCGAGCCCCACAATTTCGGCATGTCCTTTTTTTCCGTAAATGACCACCTGTCCGTTCATTATTTTGTTCTTTTCGTAAGAACCTTTTACTTTTTCCTGAAGGGTTAAAACCACCGGACAGGTGGCATCAATCAGTTCAATGTTATTTTTTTTGGCATGTTCATAGGTTTCGGGTGGCTCGCCATGGGCCCGAATGAGTACTTTGCAATCTTTCAGTTGCATATATTCTTCGCGGGTAATAGAATGTAACCCCATTTTTTCGAGGCGTTCCACTTCCATGCCGTTATGGACGATGTCACCCAGGCAATACAGTTTATCAGCTGACTTCAACTCCGATTCAGCTGATTTTATGGTTTTTATCACACCAAAACAAAATCCCGAACGTTTATCAATCTCAACTCTCATTTTCCACCATTTTTTCTTTTGCTCTTTCCAAACTCCACTGCAACTGTTCTTCGCGCGTCAAATTGCTGTTGTCC
>CAZCPH010000129.1:0-8501 GCA_964500105.1 uncultured Mariniphaga sp.
GCCCTGTCGGGTATATTTTATCGCATTGTCAACCAAAATTTGCAGGGTTTCCAATAGCAGTCGCCGGTCGGTTACAAAACCAAACGAAGGATTGGGAACGTCCAGCCCGAGGCTAAGTTTTATGCTCCTTCCGTCTGGTATTAACGGCCGGTACCGGTTGTAAATATCCCTGATAAGTGTGTTGATGGGGCAGAAATGCAATGCAACACCAACCGAGTCAGTCTCAATTTTTGACAAGTGTATGGTATTGTCAATCATGTTCAGCAGCTGTGTGCCATTTTGCGATATGGCATCCGAGAGTTCTGTGCGTTCGTTTTGACCCAGTCCGCCCTCAGCAAGCATTCGGGTAAAGTTGGTAATAATATTGAGCGGGGTTCTGATTTCGTGTGACAGGTTTGCCAGGAACGCAGATTTGAGCCTGTCGCTTTCTTCGGCTTTTTTCCTGGCTTTTTCAAGATTAAATTCAGCTGTTTTCCGGCGGGTAATGTCGCGTGCTACCGAAATAACCGACCGTGCATTCAATTTTGCCAGCCGCATTTCAAACAGATACGTTCCGTTTGGCGTGGTTAGCGAATATTCAATGGTTTCAATAGAATTGTTTTTAAGGCTGGACTGAATGCATTTCAATATTTTTTCTGCCATATTTTCGGGGAACCCAACATCGAAAATGGTACTTCCAACAATATTTGCATCTTCCAGTTTGTAGAGGTCGCTCTCTTTTACCACAAAATCTTCGTAAGTGCCGTCTTTTCCAATCACGAAAAACATGTCGGGTATGGCTTCGAGCAATACTTTGTAGCGTCTTTTGCTGTTCTCAAGTTCTGCAAGCTTTTTCTTTTCTTTGGTTACATCTTCAAGAATTACAAAAAAAGTGTTGGGATCGGGTTTCAGTGTATGAAGTTTAAACCAAAGTTCAAGTTTTGAAGCATGAAATTCTTTTGTTTTACCGTTTTCGAAAAGAATCAGTTTGTTTAAGTCGAAATGGTCGCGCAGTGCCAGTTCAAAAATATAATTGGCTTCCTGTCCTTTAACCTCGTGCAGTTGAATGTTAAATACCGATTCAAATGCATTGTTTACTTTTTCAATTTTTAAATGTTCCACATTGCCTTCTTCATCGCGCAAAGCCTTTATTTCGGCCACCGGAAAACCGGTTTCACGAACAACCTTCGAAATTCCTGTGCGGGTTGCCAGCAGGGTTTCCGCCAGTTTTTTTTCTGCTTTCTTATATTTTCTTCTCAGAAAAAATCCGCCGGCTAAAATCAGCAGTAAAGCAATAAGCGGATGCGGAATTACCACATCGGTACCATTGATGAACCCAAAAAATTGATTGGCTTTTAGCAGCTGAAATACAATTGTGACCGACGAAATTACAGAATAGAGAATAACTTTCGACTCTGAATCAGTAAAATAGAAAAGAAAAAATGCACCTGCCAGCAACCAGCCAACCGACTGGTAAACCGTATTGCCGGGCTGCGTGTGGATGGAAAAATCAGAAATAAAGTAGGCATAAACAAAAAGCGGAACCGAAAAGAAAGCATTCAGCGCACAGTTTATTCGTGCTTTTAAAACACAGAAAACCGAAAGCATGGCAAATAAGACAAGCCCTGCATCGCAAATCAGACAAGAATTTTCGCCAATGGTGTAAACTTTTATGCCAAAATGAATTATGGATGCCAACAACAGCAAAGCAACTGCAATTAACATCTCAAAAAGCTTTTTTTTGTTGTCGCCCGAATTTTCAGGCCACAGCTTTTCTGTAACAGTATGGTAAAAAGGTTTGTTCAACGCCGTAAAAATAAAGATAAAGGCATAAAAACGGTCAATTTGCACAAAATAAATTGAAGATACAAAGTTCTTTTGAATTTCGATTTTAAAAATATGACTTTTGTTTTGTTTTTGGCATTTAAATGCATAAAAATTTGATATATAGTTATTTGTAAAAATACAAATTGATTTGGTAATGATTTTTGTTATGATTTTCCTGCCAGCGAATGGTTAATTTTGCGGTAAAATGTAAATAAAATTTAAATCTGTAGAATATGCCAAAGGGAATTTTCAATGTACCTGTTGCCAAAAACGAACCGGTTTTGAGCTATGCTCCCGGTAGCCCGGAACGGGCCGAAGTGAAAAAAATGATTGCTGAACTTCGCTCCAAAGAAGTTGAATTGCCAATGGTGATTGGCGGTAAAGATGTATTTACCGACAGAAAAGTGAGAATTTTTCCTCCACACGAAATAAATCATACTTTGGGGTATTACAACCAGGGCGATGCCAGTCATGTTGAGATGGCCATTGATGCTGCACTCGAAGCCCGCGAAAAATGGGCAAACCTGTCGTGGCAGCACCGGGCATCTATTTTTTTAAAAGCTGCTGATTTGCTGGCCGGGCCTTACCGTGCCAAAATTAATGCGGCAACCATGCTCGGGCAGTCAAAAAATGTTTATCAGGCTGAAATTGATGCTGCCTGTGAACTGGCCGATTTTTACCGGTTTGGCGTAAAAGTCATGACCGATATTTATAAAATGCAGCCCGAATCTGCTCCGGGAATCTGGAATTACAATGAGTTTCGTCCGCTGGAAGGGTTTGTTTTTGCACTAACGCCTTTCAACTTTACTTCCATTGCCGGAAACCTTCCGGTTGCTCCTGCATTAATGGGTAATGTTTCGGTGTGGAAACCTTCAAAAACTGCCGTATATTCTGCCGGTGTGATCATGGAAGTGCTTCGCGAGGCCGGTCTTCCTGATGGGGTAATCAATCTGGTTTTTGCTTCGGGGCCGGTTGTCGCCGATGTGGTTTTAACCCATCCCGATTTTGCCGGAATCCATTTCACCGGCTCTACAGGTGTGTTTCAGGGAATCTGGAAAACCATTGGAGACAACATTTACAAATACAAAACCTATCCGCGCATTGTGGGCGAAACCGGTGGTAAAGACTTTATTTTTGCCGACAATACGGTGAAAATTCCGGAGCTGACCACGGCAATTGTTCGCGGAGCGTTCGAATATCAGGGACAAAAATGCTCGGCCGCATCGAGGGTTTATGTTCCCAAAAGCATTTGGCCAAAACTGAAACAAAGCATCGGCGAGATGCTGGGAACGGTTAAAATTGGCCCGCCTGAAGATTTTACCAATTTTGTGAACGCCGTAATTGATGAATCGTCGTTCGACAAACTGAAAGGATTTATCGACAGAGCCCGCGAAGACAAGGATGCAGAAGTGCTTTTCGGAGGTAAATGTGATAAATCGAAAGGATACTTTATTGAACCAACTGTTATTCAGGCCAAAAAGCCGGATTACATAACCATGCAGGAAGAACTTTTCGGGCCTGTGCTTACCATTTATGTTTACGCCGATGAGAAATTGGATGAGACACTCGATATTCTCGATAAAACATCTATTTACAGCTTAACCGGTGCAGTTTTTTCGCAAGACCGCTACAACATTGAAAAGATTACCAAACGGCTGACCAATGCTGCCGGTAATTTCTACATCAACGATAAACCAACCGGAGCTGTTGTAGGCCAGCAACCGTTTGGCGGTGCGCGCGGCTCGGGAACAAACGACAAAGCCGGTTCGGTGTTTAACTTCCTGCGCTGGGTTTCCATTCGCACCATTAAAGAAAATTTTGTTCCGCCAACAAATTATTTATATCCGAGTTTTTTGCCCGACGAAGGGTAATTAGTTAACGGAAGAGTGTTTATAAAAAGAGGGATGAATTTTTTGTCTCTCTTTTTTTTGCTTTCATTTTGTATTACTTTTGAAATTCAAACAGAGCAAAATGAATAAAGAAAAGGGACAGCAGCAGAAATGGGTTAAGCTATTGAAAAACAAATACTTTATTGCATTGGTTTTGTTTTTAACCTGGATTGTTTTTTTCGACGAAAACAGTTTTGTTTCCCATGCAGAAAATAAGCGCCGTTTGAATGAGCTGAACAAGCAGAAAAAGTATTACCTGGAACGCATAGAAACAGACAAGCAAAAACTGGAAGATTTGAATGCCGGCGTAAAAGAGCTGGAAAAATTTGCCCGGGAACAGTATTATATGAGCAAACCCGATGAAGATCTGTTTATTGTAATAGAAGAGGAGTAATTTTTCTTCATTCTTTCAAAAAAAAAAATCGCATAATTTTTGTATTGAATAGGTTCGCTGTTTGACGAATAGTTGTATTTTTCTTATATTGCTTTATCGTATGAAAAACAACTTGGACATATTCAGGATTAAGACCAACAACGTGGCACCGCAAAAAGGCCGGATTTTAATAGCCGAACCTTTTTTGCCGGGGAATTATTTTAACCGTTCGGTGATTCTTCTGGTGGCGTACAGTGACAAAGGTGCAGTTGGATTTATTCTCAACAAAAAGGTGGATTTGGGCATTCACGACATTTTGCCAGGATTTCCTGAATTTAACGCTGATGTGTACCTTGGCGGGCCTGTTTCAACTGATTCTATTTATTTCATTCATAAACTGGGGAAAAAACTCCCCGGAAGCATTCATGTGCTGGGGAATTTATACTGGGGTGGCGATTTTGATGTGCTGAAACAGCAAATTGCTGCCGGCGTTATTCCTGCTTCCGATATTCGTTTTTATGTGGGGTATTCGGGATGGGATTCGGGCCAGCTGGAACAGGAAATCAAAGAAGATTCGTGGCTGGTAACCGATGTGGATGAAGAAAGCGTTATGCGGGATTTGCACCAGGAATCGTGGGTTGATTTTGTGAAAAAAGCCGGAACCCGCTATTCTGTCTGGGCAAATTTCCCTGAAAATCCTGCTATGAATTAGGATTTAGTTCTGCAATAAGTAAATCATGAATTTTTTTAGCAACCGGATGTAGAAACCGTTTGTTTTCCAGTCCGAGAACCCATTGAATGCCTGCCGATTCAGAAGCCAGAAATATTTCATCTGCTTCAAAAACTGCCGATTTATTCAATGTGTCGGTTTCAATAACATTTAGACCTGCGTTTTGCGCAATTTTCAGCATGTAACTGCGCAACACATCTTCATAACAACCCGTGGTGAATGCGGGAGTTATCAGTTGATTTTCTTTTACAATGAAAAGATTGGCGCCTGCGCCTTCGCAAACCTGCTTTTTTTCATTCAGGAAAAGTACCTGCTGAAAGGGATTTTGTGTGATTTCTGCAAGGCCGGCCTGCCAAAGCGGTTCGTTAAAAAAAGGCAACCGGCAGAGGGGGTTTTTCGAATCTTTCTCAAGCGATGAAAAAGTAACAACAAGACCGGTTTCTGAAAACGGAAACTGAAAACTTTCAAATGCGCTCGCCGAAATGAGGGTCTGAACCTGGGTGTTCTTCCAAAACAACTGGATGTGAACATACCCTGAACGGTAAAATTTGTTTTTATTCAGAATTCGCTTGGTCAGCCTGAACAATTCCCGTGGGTTTTCAAACTCTTTTGGGAAAGGCAATCGGAGTATTTCTGTCTGTTTCTGTATAAGTTTCAGATTTTCAGTGAAAAATGGTATGCCGCCATAGCCGTGCCATACTTTTTGCGACAGTCTGAATGACGGTTCGGTAAGTATTTTGTTCAGATTTATTTCGTCGATTCCGACAATTTTGCCGTTGGTAATCAGAAACTCCATATCAACAATTATTTGGCATCAAATTTAAAAATTACATCGAATCCACTTGAACGCGAAGAATTGTTCAGTTCGAAAAACAGAAAACGGAAAAGCTCATATTCCAGTTTTACTTCGTACTTCGAGAGGTTCTCTTCGTGTGTTTCTCCAAACCGCTGTTCGTAGCTTACAAACAAGTCGTTTGTAATGTATTTTCCTACTACAACGGTTGCATTGTCGAAACCGCCGTCGCTTTTTACCTCAATGTAATCTACAGCCAGTTTTTCTCCCAAAAAGTTGGTAAGTTGCGAACTCAGAATTGAAGCAGCTGCTCTTCCTGCCAATGAACCACTGCCTGCGCCTGAAACATTGTCCTGCTCATCAATGGTGAGTTCGTTCATGCTTTTTCCGAACAACAGATAGGAAAGTGCATCGCCTTCGCTGATTGAACTGCCGTCGAGCTGAAAGTTTACTTCAGGCGTTTCAGCTTTTCCGGTTATATGAACCGAGAGTTCCTGTTCAACCCGTTGCTGATTCCGGAAAGAGTAGGAGGCTTTAATGTCCATGTAGGGCATCATCTCTTCACCTCCCTGAAAACTGATGGAACCTTCGTTTATCTGAAAGGTTTTTCCCAGCAAATCGTACTGGCCGCGTACTACATCAACCGAACCAAACAATTCGAAAAAATCGAAACTTTTACGAAGTTCCACATCACCCGAAATTTCAATGTACATGTCGTCATTTTTAATCCATGTGTTTCTTGGTATTCGAATGCGCATGTTTCCCCTGAAATTGTCGAAATAGTCAAACCGCATGGTGTCCTCAACAAGCGGTTGTATTTCACCTGTCAGATACAACGAATCACCCAGTTGTTCCATTTTTTCCAGTTCTTCCACAAGAACAGGTTTGGGGAGTTCCGGCACATACATGCGTCCCAGCATGCGTAAAACGGTGGGGATAAATATTTCGGAGCGGGGAATGGTGATGTTGCCGCCGTAAATTACTTCGCCCTTTTTTCCCCCGAGCGTGGCATTGCCGTTTACCTCCATGTTAAACTGCCGGTGATTGAACGGCTGAAACCGGTTGAAATTAAGTTCAATTTCCGAATCGCTGACATCTCCCTTGTAAAAATCTGACGCAAAATCCATACGTCCCGAACCGGTCAGGTTTCCGTCTGCACTTCGTATCAGAAGTTTATCCAGTTCGATTTGGTTGCGCAGAAAATTTACAGACAGCCCGATATCTTTATAGTCAATGCCGTATTCTTTCATCTGTACCACTGCATTTTTAAGCTGAATGTTTCCGGTCGGATCTGGTGATTCAGCTGTTCCTGAAACGCGCACATCGCCCTCGATCAATCCTGAAATCGTACTTTTGGGATATAAAGTCTGAAGCAGTTCCAGCGAAATCCGATCAATTAGAAGATGTCCGCTAACTGAGTCTTTCAGGTTTAAGTCAAAAGTCAGCGAATCGGGATTGAAACGAACCGGAATTTCAGCGGTGAGTTCAATTCTGCCGCTGTCTTGCGGAACAACAAGTGTTTCAGTTGAAAATATGTTGTTTCGGTAATTCATTGTACCATCGAAAACCGAGAATGCATATCCGTTGAAATCAGTATTTTGTGCGGCAAATTTTCCTTCAACTTCGGGTGAGTTTACCGAGCCGGAAAGTTTAATTTCGCTTTCGAAAATTCCAGAAGTCCGGTCTGAAATTTCCAGTTCTTCAAGAATGGCAAGCGAAATTTTTTCGATATTCAGACTACCTTCCACCGGTTCATTTTTATTTAAGCCGAAGGTCATGCTGTCCAGTTTCGCCGTAAACGGAACTGATGCCATCAGGTCAATTTTGCCAGTGTCATTCAGTGCAATTCGGGTTTCCAGATTCAGTATATCATCGCTGAATCCAATGTTTCCGGAGATTGTTTTTACCAGCAGTTTGTCAAAGTTTCCGTTTTCAACAGAAAAACCGGTGTTTAGCAATAAGGAGTCAGGTTTTCCGGCGAGATTTAGCTGAACATTTACCAGGCCGGAAACGGCTTGTTCCTGTTCCAGAAGCTGCATCAAACTTTCAAGATTTAATCCGTTGATTTCCAGATTAAAATTCTGTTCGTTTTGGCGGCTGATTACTCCGTGCGCAGAAATAAACTGATCCTGTTCGGTATAATTGGACAACATTTTGAAATTTTCAATGGTGTAATTTTGCGCATCAATTCCAATGGTTGCAGGCGGTTGCTGCAGGGTCCAGGTTTGGTTTCTAAAGTCTATTTTCCAGTTATTTAAGTCTATTTTCAACAGTTCGCCCGGAAATATTTCTGCATCGATTTGCGAATTCAGTTCACGGGCTGCGAGGTTTGCTGTAAGGTTTACTGAATCCGGATTTCCTTTGGCCGCAGCTGTAAGCGAATCAATCTGCATGTCGGCAGATTGAATTTGGTGCGCAACAACCCGGGCATCGAAAAGTGTGTCGGTTACGGTAATTTGTCCGTTTGCAAACAGTGTGAGACTGGCCAGCTTTATTTCCCCGTAGCTGCTGGAATCCAGTTGGGCGGTTGCTTCCACGGAGAGAGCGTTTGGTCTGCCCCGGAGCGAGGCGTTGAAGGTGCCGCTTGTATGCAAATTGCTGTCGGGCAGGTAAGCATAAAGTTCGTCAACGCCTGTAAACAAAGCATCAACTTTCAGGTCCGACTGTGCATTTAAACTGTAATTTCCGGTTGCCGTAAGCACTGCATTCGGTGTTTTTGTCCGGAAGGTGTCAATTTTCAGGTTTTGGTTCTGAAAAGCTGCATTTGCAATTAAAGAGTCGATCGTAATGTGTTGAAACCGGGAATTTAGTATGTTAATCTGCCCTGAAACACTCATTTTTCCCGGGGCAAATTCTTTTCCGCTAATGTTGGCCGTTAAATTGAATTCAGAATTCAGGTCAGCAATTCCT
>CAZCPH010000130.1:0-6218 GCA_964500105.1 uncultured Mariniphaga sp.
GCTTTATCCGCTGGCCTTTTTGCCCGAAGCGCGGTATTTTAAATACGAGGCCATTGAAGGACCTAATCATTACGCTTTCCTGGCCGAAATTTATGTATACGGACAGGCGGAATAATTCAGCATCCATAAAACATTCAGGAAAACCCGTGTTCCGCGGGTTTTCCTTTTTTGTTATATTTACTTTTTCAAAATTTGAATGATAAAAAGTACACTTACATATCTCTCCTGTATCATCTTTGTCTTGTTCCTTGTTGCAAAAGTTGCAGCACAAGGCATCTCCGGTTTTTCCACCGACCTGCCGTTAATTATTATTGATACCGAAGGCTGGCAGATTGTGGACGAGCCGAAAATTATGGCCAAAATGAAAATTATCGACAATCCGGGCGGAGTAAACCGGATTACCGATACACCCACCGACTACAATGGCCACATTGGAATTGAAATCAGAGGTACCACATCAAAATATTACCCGCAAACACCCTATGGAATTGAAACCCGGCAGGCAAACGGCGACAACCTGAATATTTCGGTGCTGGGATTTCCCGAAGAAAACGACTGGGTTTTGTTGTCCAACTACAACGACAAATCGTTCATGCGAAATATTCTGGCCTGGAAAATGTTTGAAATGCTCGGACATTATGCTCCGCGTGCCCGTTTGGTTGACGTTATTGTTAACAATGAATACCGCGGCATTTACGTTTTTGGGGAACGGATAAAACGCGATAAAAACCGGGTGGACATTGCCAACCTGAAAGAAGAAGACAATTCGGGTGAGGAACTGACCGGCGGTTATATTTTCAAGGTGGATTACTACAACAGTTACGACAGTTGGTTGTCCAACTACCATCCGCTGAACCATCCCCATTTTAACGTGCATTTTGTGTACCACGATCCCAAATGGGACGAACTAACCAGCCAGCAGAAAACCTATATCAAAAACTACGTAAATTCGTTTGAATATGCCCTGTACAGCTCCTATTTTGCCGATCCGGGTTCAGGGTACAGAAACTATATCGATGTACAAAGCTTTATCGATTATTTTATTGTAAGCGAAATATCGCGAAACAATGACGGGTTCAAAAAGAGCCGCTATTTTCATAAAGACAAAAACGGCAAAATTGCCGCCGGACCGGTTTGGGATTTCGACTGGGCATGGAAAAACATCAACGAATGTTACATTTTTAAGGCCACCGACGGCTCGGGCTGGGCATACAAGGTGAACGACTGTAATCCGGATTTGAAATCGCCGGGCTGGATGATACGGTTATTCTACGACGAAAATTTCAAAACCGAAACCAACTGTCGCTACTACGAAATGCGGTCAACCGTACTTACCAACGAACGTATTTTTGGCATGATTGATTCCATGGCTCAACTGGTGCAAAATGCCCAGGTAAGGCACTTTCAGAAATGGCAAATCCTTGGAAAAAATGTTGGCGCTCCCGAAATTGGCGAACAGCCGCTGACATACGATGGAGAAGTGCAAAAACTGAAAGACTGGATCACCACCCGTCTGAACTGGCTCGACCAGAATATGATTGGCAATTGCCCGGCCACTTTTGCTAAACGAACCGAAAACGAAAATCAGTTAAAAGTCTATCCAAATCCTGCAACCACCGATTTAAATGTTATGGCTGCAAACCCCGTTTCATCACTTGAAATATTCGATATCACCGGGAAACGGCTGCTGGTAAACTCCAATGTCTCAACAAACATCATCCGCATTGATGTTACCTCATTTCAGCCGGGAATTTACCTCCTGAAAATTACCGATGATGCCGGCTACGTTTCCAGCGAAAAATTTATGGTGAACTAATGGAAAAAAATCAGAACATTCTGCTCAGCACAGCCTGTTTTCCGTCGGTACAGTATATTACGAAACTGGTTCAGTTTGAAAACATTTACATGGAACAATTTGAAAATTTCACCAAACAAACATACCGCAACCGCTACGAAATTTTGGGTGCAAACGGCGTTATTCCGCTCATTGTGCCTGTGGTAAAAGGACGTGGCCGGAAAATAAAAATCAGGGATTTGCAAATTTCGTACGATACCGACTGGCAGCGCAACCACTGGCGAACCATTTTTTCTGCTTACAACTCCTCCCCTTTTTTCGAATTTTACAGGGACGACATTCAACCGTTTTTTGAAAAACCGTGGAAATTCCTGTTCGATTTTAACCTCGAAATTCTGGAAACCCTTTGCGATTTGATGGAGATTGAACCCACCCTGGTTTTAACCGAAGATTTTGAAACGGTGCCGGAAGTTACTCTCAATTTCCGTGAAGCGATTTCGCCCAAAAAGCATCGGACTGAAAACGATTTTCGGTTTTCCCCGAAGCCTTACACCCAGGTTTTTCACGAAAAATTCGGGTTTGTACCCAACCTCAGTATTCTGGATTTGCTGTTTAACGAGGGGCCGAACAGTTTGAATGTGCTTGAAGCGTCTTCCCGGTAAACTTTGTCTGAACAGTAAACCTTGAAGGTTTTGGAAACCTTCAAGGTTTAAACAATATAAAAATCAACTAATCCCATTAAAAAACTCCTCCAGTATCTCCCGATGATCAAAAGCCATTTCGGGCAGGTCGCTGATTGAAAACCATTTGGCGTTGGCGGCATCGTCGTTTCCTTTTACTTCTGCTTTTTCGGGCAGTTGGGTGGAAAAAACCACAGAAATGGTTCGGTGGCGCGGGTCGCGGTTGATGGCATCATAGGTTTTAAACTGCGTCATTTGTTTCACCAGCAGGCCGGTTTCTTCTTCCAGCTCGCGTTTGCAGGCTGTTTCCAGCAGTTCGTCCATGTCCACAAAGCCGCCGGGTAGTGCCCATTTTCCTTTAAACGGTTCAATGCCGCGCTGAATAAGCAAAACCGAAAAAGAGCCGTTTTCTTTCACATAAACCAGAGCATCAACCGTTAACGCCGGCCGCGGATATTTATAGCTATACATTTAAAATTTCAAAAAAAAATTAACAAAAATCTCCATTGGAGTCCTACGGACAAACAAATCTCAAACTTTCTCCGAGAGCCACGAAAGCGATGCCTTTGGCAGAGTCCTACGGACAAACTTTTCAAACTCTTCCAATTCTTCTCAAACTTGAAACATGAAACATCAAACTAAATTTCCTCACTCCCTCCTGCCTGTTTTCCAGTATTTTACCACCAAAAAAAGCACAAAAACAGCGATGAGGATATAGATGAGCAGTTCAATTTGTTTCATTTGAATCGAGTATTTTCTTCATTACACGCATTTTGTGGGAATAACGTTTCAAATCCACGTTAAAAATTCCGAACTGGTCCACATTATCAATGCGCACTTTACCCGAAGCATGAATAATTTTGTTGCGTTTCCAAATGATTCCCACGTGTACGATGTTTCCTTCCTCATCATCGAAAAAAGCCAGGTCGCCGGGTTCAGCCTCATCCACAAAACTGAGTGCAGTCCCCAGTTTCACCTGCTGGCTGGCATCGCGCGGAATACGTTTTCCAATCATTTTGTAAATCACCTGCGTAAACCCGCTGCAGTCGATACCAAACGGCGAACGTCCGCCCCACAAATACGGAGCGTTGAAATATTTCAGTGCCTGGGTAATAAGTACATCCCGCGGATTTTTAATGTTCCGGAAAAAAACTTCGCCCGCAGCTTTATACTTTTCACGATCGATGGAAAATTCCCTGAGGTTTGGCCGCCATTCGGGCAAAGTGCTTCCGGCCACCAGCGTAAGGTTTTGCTCATCGTTCACCGGAACAATGCTGATGATGTCGCCTGTAACTGCAAAAGGCTTTTTCTCAAGCCGGTTAAACGTGCGTTGGTTGAGTGGCGTAATCATTTTACTGTCAATCCAGCCCTCGTAACCGTCCCAGGCCAGTTTCACATGGCTCCAGCCCACCATCTCCTCAAAAATTTCGAAATGTTCGCCAAACAGCACCTGGGTAACCATTTCACTTTTCTCCGAAGGTTCTTTTCGAACGGGAATCAGGCTTAATCCGGAAATTCCGTAATCCATCCAAATATTTTCTTAATTTTATTTCGTAAAAACTAAACTGTGCGTAATTTGCACCAGTCAACACAAATCTATAAAAAAAACGGTGCGGGTTGAAGCAGTCGGTTTTTTATTTATGATTTTTGTAAAAGATAGCCGGTGAATAAGAATACCGGCAAAACAAAAACGAAAAACAATGAGTAAATTTTTTACCAATCTGAAAAAATATACACAAACCTTTTACTGGATTTTTACTTTTCTGATAACCGCCGTGTTGCTTTTTCTGATAATGCCCGGCGAACAAAAGTTTAAATACGAATACCAGAAAGGATTTCCGTGGAATCATGAAAACCTGGTGGCTCCGTTCGATTTTGCCATACTTAAAACCGAAAATGAAATGGAGCAGGAAAAAGAGGATCTGCTGGAGTCTGTTATCCCCTATTTTACGCTGGATACAACGCTCGCCAATGCAAAAATCAATCAATTGGAAACTGACATCCAGTTGCTTACCGATTCAAGCCAAACAATAAACGAGGAAATTACAACGGCGGTTACAGCTGAATTGCGCAATCTTTATACCGTTGGTATTCTCCCGCAATCTGCAGACAATTACACCGAACTTTCGGAAAAAACAGAACTCAGAAAAAGAACCGGGAATATGGTGTCAAAAATTGAAAAAACACAACTCTATTCGGAAAAAACAGCATACAACGCATTCAGCATTAAAATAAGGGAACTGGCTCAGCAAGAACCGGCACAGGCTGGTTTTCTGCTGAACCTGGAACCCGGAAAATACATCGTTCCAAACCTGGAATACGATGAACGCACCACGCAAAAAGAGCGGGCGGAAATTACCCGTACCATATCTCCCACGCGGGGAATGGTTCAAACCGGTGAACGAATAATTCTGCTGGGAGAAATTGTAAACGATGAAAAATTCCAGATTCTGGAGTCGCTGAAAGCCAGTTACGAATCGGAACGGGGCGATGGCATCAACCGGTATATGATTTCCTTTGGAAAGGGCACGCTGATTGTTGTGTTTATGGTGCTGCTTTTCACCTTTTTGTACATCTACCGTTTCGATATTTTAAGCCAGTTCCGGAAACTTTCATTCCTGCTGTTATTTCTGGTCAGCATAGTTTTTCTTACGCTGTTCATCAATTCATTCCCTAACCTGCACATTTACATGGTTCCGTTTGCCATTTTCCCCATTGTTGTGCGCACCTTTTTTGACTCGCGCACTGCAATTTTTACCCTGCTCATTGCAACCATCCTCACCGGATTTTACGCACCCAACAACTACGAATTTGTGCTGCTTCAGGTGTCGGCCGGTGTGGTTGCTGTGTTCAGCCTGAACAAAATGCACCGGCGCGGACACCTCATTATGGCCGCCATTTGGGTGCTTATTACCTACGCACTGGTTTATATTTCGCTGGAATTGATATACGAAGGCAACTTCCTTTCGGTTGACTACAAAACCATGCGTTGGTTTGCCTTAAGCAGTTTGCTGCTGCTGCTGGTTTACCCGCTGGTTTTCATCTTCGAAAAAATCTTTGGGTTTGTATCCGACGTCACCCTCATCGAACTGTCAGACACCAATCAGCCGGTGCTGCGAAAACTGGCCGAAGAAGCGCCGGGAACATTTCAGCATTCGATGCAGATTGCCAACCTGGCCGAAGAAATTATTCTGAAGATTGGCGGAAATCCTTTCCTGGTGCGTGCCGGCGCCCTGTACCACGATATAGGAAAAATTGCCCGGCCAGAGTTTTTTATTGAAAACCAGGCCGTTGGAATCAATCCGCACGACAAAATGAACCACTTGAAAAGCGCTGAAATCATTATAGACCACGTGAAAAACGGTGTAAAACTGGGCAGAAAACACAAACTGCCTGAAGCGTTAATCGAATTTATTGCCACCCATCACGGCACCACAAAAGCACAATATTTTTACCTGAAACACCAGGAGGAGAACCCGGAGGAAAAGGTGGACGAAAAATCGTTCATCTATCCCGGACCGCTGCCCCGCACAAAAGAAGCTGCAGTGGTAATGATTATCGATGGAATTGAAGCCGCATCGCGCAGTTTGAAAGAAAAAACAATGGAAAACCTGAAAGAACTCATCACCAAAATGGTCGATCAGAAAATCAGGGACAGACAGCTCGAACAATCAGATTTAACGTTCAGAGATATTACAATCATAAAAGAAACGTTATTAAATAAACTGATAAATATTTACCAT
>CAZCPH010000130.1:6228-8501 GCA_964500105.1 uncultured Mariniphaga sp.
CCCGGATAATCAGGGAAAAAGTTAATTTTGCGTGTTAATTGAACAGTTCAGAAATGCATATGAAAACGAAAAAATACCGGTTAAACTATTTTACAGGAATACTGCTTGTTGCGCTTTTCCTTTTAAAAAGCTGCAGCGAAGCACCTCTGCCCACACCCGAACCACCCGACGACGGAAAAGAGCAGGCACCGGTTACAACCCGGAAAACCAATGAATTCATTAACCTGGTGATGGACGACTATTACCTTTGGTACAAAGAAATACCGGAAATTGACATCAGGTATGAATTCGACCCCAAAGAGTATTTCGAAAAGATTTTGTACCAAGAAGACAAATGGTCGTTTATAACCGACGACGTAGAATCCCTGAAAAACAGTTTCGAAGGCGTGGAAACAACCTTTGGCTATTCGCTGGCGTTTGGACGGTTTTCAAATACCGGAAATATTTTTGCCCTAGTGGAATATATCTATCCCAACACTCCCGCTGCACAGGCCGGTATCAAACGTGGAGACATTATTGTTCTGATGAACGGTAAAGACATTACAGACAGCAACTACACCGATTTACTCTATGCCGGCTCATTGAATATTTCACTGGGAGTTCTTGGTGAAGACGGAATTTCAGTTAATCCGAAACCGGTAAGCCTGACTGCAAAAAAACTAACCCTCGATCCGGTGCTCATTACCGATGTAATTGAGCACGAAGGCCACAAAATCGGCTATTTATTTTACGCACAATACATTGGCAATTTCAATGAAAGCCTTGATGAGGCTTTTCAGTATTTTCAGGAGCAACAAATAACCGACCTGGTGGTTGACCTGCGTTACAACCCCGGCGGCGGAATGGATGCAGCACAGCATTTTTGCAGTTCAGTGGCACCGCTGAGTGCTGTAAACGGCAAAGCAATTCTGGTCACCTACCAGTGGAACGACAAATTGCAAAGTTACTGGGAATCAAGAAGAATAACCAGTCAGATTAAAATTCCGTTTCTGGACACTACGCCGGTAAAACTGGGTCTGAACAAACTTTATGTACTTACCGGACAGGGAACTGCTTCGGCTTCTGAACTGACAATAACCGGACTGAAACCCTATATGACTGTTACAACGGTTGGTGAATCAACCTACGGTAAATACACAGCTTCCTTAACATTTGAACCCGCAGACTATTTGAAAGACGACAACGGAAATGGTTATTATAACAGTGCAGCGGAATACAGAGACTTTGCCAATTGGGGCCTTCAGCCCATAGTGCTTCGTTATGCCAATTCACAGGGGGTTACCGACTTTAAAGAGGGTTTTGCACCCGATATTCCGGTTGAAGAAGACCTGTTTGATGGAATTCCGTTAGGCGACAAACAGGATCCGCTGTTAAAAGCAGCCATTGAAGACATTACCGGAACAGAAATAATGGCCCTGAAAAAAGCGCGGATTGATATTCCCTACTCCATCTTCGACCGCGGGTTCTCGAGATTCGATAAAAACAAACGGGAACTGCTCCTGGAAAATCAGATTTTGGAGCAGTTCAACAGACCCTGAATTTCTGTTCAGGCAATAGCTTTCTATCCTTTCTTTTCAGAAAGATACCGTTCGGCATCGATAGCCGCCATGCACCCCGAACCTGCAGCAGTAACAGCCTGCCGGTAAATGGAATCCTGCACATCGCCGCAGGCAAATACTCCCGGAATGGTGGTTTTTGAAGTTCCCGGAATGGTTTTGATGTAGCCTACGGCATCGGTTTCCAGAAAATCCTTAAAAATATCGGAATTGGGCTTGTGTCCGATGGCCAGGAAAAAGCCGTCGATTTTGATTTTTACTTCTTCTTCGCCGGCTTCACCTTTGTTTTTTACCAGCGTAGCACCTTCAACCACGCCATTGTCACCAAACAACCCTTTGGTCTGGTGCTTCCATAAAATTTCAATATTCTTTGTATTTTTCACACGGTCGGCCATAACCCTTGATGCCCTTAAAACATCGCGACGTACAATCAGGTAAACTTTGTTGCACAATCCTGCCAGATACATGGCTTCTTCGGCAGCAGTGTCGCCACCGCCCACAACGGCTACATCTTTACCGCGATAGAAAAACCCATCGCAGGTAGCGCAGGCCGAAACGCCACCGCCGGCATATTTTTTCTCGTCTTCAAGTCCCAGATATTTGGCTGTGGCACCGGTGGCAATAATCACCGATTCAGCTTCAATTACTTTTTTGTCGTCAATCCAAACCTTGTGAATGTCGCCTGAAAAATCGGCTTTGGTTGCCATTCCCCAACGC
>CAZCPH010000131.1:0-6921 GCA_964500105.1 uncultured Mariniphaga sp.
AAACAAAATCAAAACAGTCTCTTAGACAATTCGTAACCAGTAATATCTCGCGGGACTTTTTTCATGCCGCAAAAACTTCTTCCTTTGTAAAATGTATTCGGATGATCTTCGGAGAATTCTCTTCAAAATGACAATGTACTGCGTCCCGAATATTTTCTTTGATTTCGTCGTAAGTATCACCTTCTGCAAAAATGGAATATCCGAGGGCTCTTCCTTCAAATCCACCTTCAGGCGATTCTTTTACAATAAATATGATTTCATTCATTCTAATTCCATTTAATAAAAACAAATATAGCGATTAATTCTGTAATCAAATCTACCGGTTGTAATGACATGTTTTAACCCTTAAAAAAGTGGACAAACCGAAGCGCTGTAATCGAAGTGTTGCTATTTGAACAGTAACTGGGCAAACTGGCACAACGATCTGCGCCAGGTGTGAAATTCGTGTGCTGTACCTTCAGAAATGTAAGAAACCGCATTATATCCTTCGCTTTTCAAACTGGCTACGGCATTTTTCACACCGTCCGGGCGTTCTTTGCTTCCACAGCTTATAAATACGAGTTTCAATCCATCATGTTCCTTCAACTCATCCGGATTATAGGTCCCACCGCTGAAAAGTCCGTAATGTGAAAATACATCGGGCCGGTTTAACGTGATTTGTTTGGTTTCCATGCCTCCCATCGACAAGCCTGCCATGGCACGGTTTTCCTGACTGGCCAATGTGCGAAAATTAGCATCGATGTATGGAATCAATTCATCGACCAAAACGGTTTGAAACGGTTTGATGTCGAATTTGCGTAACTCCCCAAATTTAATATCGTTGGTCATTCCGTATGTCATTACAATAATGAAAGGTTTGGCTTTGCCTTTCGCAATCAGGTTATCCATAATAAGGTTTGCCCGTCCCTGGTTTGGCCACGAGGTTTCATTTTCGCAATAACCGTGCTGAAGGTACAATACCGGATAACGTTTTGAACTTTCCTGCTGGTAACCGGGTGGAGTGTAAACAAAAGCGCTGCGCGATGTATTGGTACTTTCCGACGGGAAAAGGATCTCGTGTACTTGGCCATGCGGAACATCTTTAAGTGCAAAAATATCCTGATCGGGTGCAGGCACCTCAACACCGCTTCCCCAGCGACATGCGCCAAAAAACATAAGACTACCCGGATCGGGTACTGATGCGCCATCGATGTTCAACTGGTAATAGTGGAAACCTAAGTCCTGCGGGGCTGATTCGCCGGTCCACAACCCATTTTCATCTTTTACCAAATCGTATTTCACTCCTCCGATATCGAGTTGAACATAACTGGCATCTGGCGCCAGAATTTGCGCACGCACGCGACCTTCGGAGTTGACCATGGGAAACTCCTGACCTGGTTGATTTGTTGATGAGGGTTTGAAATCTTCAACAATTTCAGTATTATTTTCTTGTCCGAAAATTACGCCAGCCATCAAAACCAGCATCACAACACTTAATATTCGTTTCATTTCCAGATTTATTTTTGATTCGATTTATGACATTAGTTCTCACGCTAATATTATATTTTATTTTTCAAAGTTAACAGAGAAAAAAAGACCGCTTAAACATTTTAAGCAGTCTTTTTTACAAATCTTACAAATTCAAATTAATTCCAACCTCTGTACAATCCTTCTCCCGACTGGCTGTACCCCGCGTTTTGTTCCAGCAGACCTTCTGAAAGGTCAATCTGGCTTTGAGGAATGGGGAAAAAGCCTTTTGTTGCATCGTAGCGCGAACTGTAGCCGTCAGGATGTAAAGCTGAATGTGTGGCTTCGGCTCCAAAGTTATACACTTTTACGCCTTCCTGTGATTCCAGTGCTGCTTTGGCAAAACTGTCACCCCAGCGCCTCATGTCATTCCATCTGATGCCTTCAAATGCCAACTCATAACGTCTTTCTTTCTGAATATTCTCCAGAGAATACTCAACCGGTGGCAAATCTGCGCGTGCTCTTACTTCATTCATATATGTTGCGTCTTCTTTTAATTCAGACAACATCAAAAGCACATCGGCAAAACGAATAAAAACCAGGTCATCGGTATGAGACAACTGATTGTTGTCAGATGTTCCGTACATTATGACACCATAGTCATTCTTTAAACTTCCATCGCTGGCTCTTGCTGTAACTCCGTTATACTTTTTACCCCAGTAGTTACTTTCAAGAACAAAGTCCCATTGTCCTCTTTGGTATCCCAGTGGAATAACTTCTTCTTCAATATCCATAACAGAAGCCCAGAGTCTCACATCGTTTGGCTCGTCTTCCATCCATTGCTCAACCAACGACTCCGGCACTGAATTTCCTTGTCCCCAGCCGCCGGCAAACGGGTAAGTGTGTTCAAGATTCTGAAGACCACGCAACGCATAAAACAACTGATAGGTATTGGAATAGCCTCTGTCGATATCCCATCCTGCAAAATTTGAGAACTGAAGGACAAATACAGATTCCGGATTTCTGGCACCATTATCACTTGCATAAGTGAGGCTCTTGCCTGTTTTTGCCATATAATCCTGAATGTATTCGTAATCGCCAATAGACAAGGAGTTGGTATAGGGCCACAATTCATGAAAATCACCCACAAGGTAATGGCCGCTGTTGGCATAGCAGTCTTCCAGCCAGGAAATAACATTCTGCTTCGTTACAGATCCTCCTTCAGCCAATGCGATTTCATTTTTGTTATAAAAACCGGTATAAAAAAGGAATACCCTTGCCATTAATGCCTCAGCTGCCCATTTGGTTACTCTTCCCTGTTGGGTTTGACTGTAAGGCACATTTGGAAGCATCTCAATGGCATTTTTCAGGTCAGATGCTATTTGACCATAAATTTCATCAGCAGAAGCTGCTGGTAAGTTCTCATTTTCAGTAGTAATTTTCAATGGAACTTCGTTGAAAATTGTATGCAACTGGTAAAAATACCAGGCCCTTAGAAATTTAGCCTCACCGGTAAACTGATTCTTTTTTTCAGGGCTAACAACCTCATCTCCAAGCAAAGGCATATTCTCAATGGCAAAGTTTGCTCTGTGAATTCCCTGGTACAATACTTCCCATGAATGCAGCAACATCTCATTGTCAGAAAACTGGAAAGTTTCATATGACTGTGCCTGAATATCATTCATTCCACCGCCACCTAACTTGTCATCGCTGGCAACTTCCCAAATAAAGAAAGGACTTCTGTCAACCAAATGTTGTGTATTGTTCATAATTGTGTAGATTCCAGCCATCATTTGTTCAGCATCTTCTGCTGTTTGTGGAAAATTGGCCGAGGTTTTATCGGTAAGCGGATCCATGTCAAGAAAATCTTCGCATCCCCAAAGCAATAAACCTGCGAATAAAATATATATTAGTTTTTTCATAATAATTCTAAATTAAGAGTTTAAAATTTCAGATTAACACCAATCATGTATGAACGCGGTGAAGGATAAAAACCTAAATCAATACCCGACACAAAAGGCTGCTCATCACCGTAACCAACTTCAGGATCCATGCCTGAATAATTGGTAAAAGTAAGCAGGTTACGGGCTGTTATATATAAACGTGCCTGTCCTAATGGAACATTTGGCATCAACCTCTTAAAATCATAACCGAGTGTCACATTTTGAATTTTAACAAAATCTCCGTCTTCGATATAAATTTCCGAGATATTAATTCTGTTCGTGGTATTACCGGCAGTCAGTCGCGGCAGAAGATCAGAAGTACCTTCACCATGCCAACGTGTTAAAATACGATCGGTATAATTATGAAATTCGTTGTCGGCAAATGAACGGTACGATTTTAAAATCTGATGACCGAACGCTCCTTTTGCAGTAAGTGCCAAATCAAATCCTTTATATTCGAAATTAATTCCAAAACCTAGCCTGAAATCAGGATGAGGATTACCAATCATGGTTTTATCATCAGGTGTAACATTTCCATCGCCGTTAGTGTCAACAAAAATTACATCGCCGGGCTGGGGAGTATCCTGAAGAAAACCACCTGTCCAGCTATCGATTTCTGCCTGATTCTGGAAAATTCCGGCTGTTTTGTAACCGTAGAAATATCCTACGGGAAAACCGGTTTCTACACGCCACACCGGATCAGTTCCCTGAGAAATGATACTTCCTGCACTTTGAATAAACCCGGATGCATTTCCTAAACGGGTAACTTCGTTTTTATTATTTGCCAAATTAAAATGTGCCCCGTAATTGAAATCTCCGATACGATCACTCCATCGTAAAGCAAATTCAAAACCTTTATTTACAATATCTCCACCATTGTAGTATGGAGCCTGTGCCCCAAAAATGGCGGGCAGCGGCTGGCGAACCAACCAGTCTTTTGTTGTTTTATTGTAATAATCCAGTGCCAACAAAAGTCGTGAATTCAGAAAGTTTGCATCCACACCAACATTCAGCTGCTCAGAAGTTTCCCAGGAAACATCAGGATTAGGTAATATAGCTGGGTAACCACCTAACTGCATTACATCCCGATTGCTGCCAAAACGGTAATTGTTGTCTTTATCGAATCCAACGAGTGCCAAATACTGGAACGGATCAATATCGGAGTTTCCGTTTTGTCCCCAGCTGACTCTCAGTTTCAGAAAATCTACAAAACCATTGTTTTGCAGAAATTCTTCCTCTGTCATTACCCAACCTGCAGAAACTGATGGGAAATACCCCCAACGGTTTCCTCTTGCAAAATTGGAAGAACCATCAGCTCTCATTACCAATGTTAACAAATACTTTTCTGCATAGTCGTAGTTAACCCTGCCAAAGAAGGAAGCGAGCTGACCTCTGCTGAGCGGACCGCCCGAAATACTGGTAACACCGGTGGTTAAGCCATCGGTATTGTCAAGAAAAGCATGTTCAAATCCAAGAAATGTTGGATTGGCGTTTGTTACGTCCATGTTGGTTCCCAGTCCCCATTTTTCCAAAGACTGGCCCACAAGAACATCGAAACTGTGATCGCCCGAATTAAACCTGTAGTTCAGGGTATTTTCAAAAGTCCAGCTGTGCCCGTTTCCAGAAGACTGAGCGATACGGCCGGGACTTAACGATACGTCTCCTGCGAGATTGTATGCCGGCTGATAGCTGCGATAGCTATTGCCATTATACCGGTATCCATAACTGCTTTTGAATATTAAATCCCGTATCGGCTGAATTTCCAAAAAAGCATTACTGTTGATGTTATAGTTTCGGGATTCATTCATACCCCTGTTCAGGTGCATCTGCGCAATGGGGTTATAGAGCCTTGATGATAACCCGGCCAAACCTGAGGCTGCCAAATCATCAGCAGCGTAATATTCGCCTTCATCGTTATAAAGCGGAACCAGAGGATTTCCTACCAACAAGTTACGTACATCATTCCAATACATGCCGCCAATGGCAATACCTCCCCTTTCACTATAACTGTAATTGAAAGTTTGTCCAACTTTTATGATATCAAGACCATTTTTCTCATAAATTGAATGATCGCTGTTTATTCTTGCAGTGTACCTTTCATAATTTGGTTCAACGGGTTTACCAATAACACCTTCCTGTGAAGCATAGGAAAAGCCCATAGAGAAAACCGATTGCTCAGAACCTCCACTGATATTTACTGCATGGTTTTGTACAGGAGCATTTTTATTGTATGCTTCATCTAACCAATTGGTTCCATTCCATGCTCCGCTTTGGATTTTTTGATATATTGACGGAATCGCACCTGCAAAGTCAATCGGAGCTCGCCCCGAAACGGTTCTTTCTTCGTTATAAATTTCCATAAACTGCTGAGCATTGAGCGGTTGTTCCAGGTTCTCAATTTGTTGAATCCCGTAATAACCATCATAGGTTACCTCCATATCACCTCTGCGTCCCTGCTTTGTAGTAACCAAAATTACACCATTGGCAGCACGCGACCCGTAAATTGCAGCCGAAGCAGCATCTTTAAGAATATCAATCGATTCAATATCGGCAGGACTAAGATTATTGATATCTCCACCTGCAACTCCATCGATTACATAAAGAGGCTGAGAGTTGCCAATTGTACCCAGACCACGAATATTTACTTTAAATCCTTCTCCTGGCATACCGGAATTCTGGATAATATTAACTCCGGGAGCCTGACTTTGAATGGCCTCAAGAGCTTCACTTGTGCTTTGCTGAACGAGCTCGGCTGAACCAACATTAATATTGGCACCTGTAGTTAATTTCTTTTTTTGAACGCCATAACCAATTGCAACAACTTCTTCAATCCCAATGGCATCAACCTCCATGGTTACGTTAATGTTAGTCTGGTTTCCAACCAAAATCTCCTGTGACCTCATCCCCACAAATGAAAACTGAAGCGTTTCAGCATCTTGTGGCAAAACAAGCGAGTATTCTCCATTGCTGTTGGTTACTGTACCTTGTGTTGTTCCTTTAACAACAACGGTTACACCAGGAAGCGGCTGGTTATTTGAATCGGTTACTCTTCCGGAAACAACATGCTGTTGCTGAAGCATTTCGCTTTGTTCAGCTGAAAGTTCAGTCTCAGGAATTTTCAGTAAAATATTCCTGTCATAAATTTCATAGCTAACATTTTCATTTTGAAACAATTCATCCAACACTTCTTCCACCCGCTTGTTTTCGAAGTCAACCGAAACAAGCCGGTCGTCGTCGAAATAGTCGCGGTTGTAAAAGAAATAAAACTCCGACTGCTTTTCTATGGCATCGAATACTTTCGAAAGCCGGGCATTTTCCATTTTCACAGTGAGTCGTGTAGCCTGCGAATAGACACTGGCTGTGGAAGAAAAAACGGCAATTAAAATGAGTAAAACACTTAATCGCATAATCAACATTAGTTTTTTAATGTGAGGGTACAAATCCCCCACTGGTTTTGTTAAATTTTTCATACATTTACATGTTTTTGTTAATAACTGATTTAGCTTAACACTGGCTGAAGAAGTTTGTAAGA
>CAZCPH010000131.1:6931-8451 GCA_964500105.1 uncultured Mariniphaga sp.
AAAGCCACCACAGTTTCCCTCTTTTCTTTTCTCCGTTTGGGTGTATTTCAATTTGTAAGCGACTGTAAATCACTATCAAATCAATACCCCTTTCCAGGTTTCAATTCATTTCTCAATTTTGTTTCATAGGCAACTTATTTTTTAGTTAGTTTTCTTTAACCATACTTCTTTATTTTCAATGTAATAATTGACTTTGGAGGTTCTTTTGATTTTTTCGAGTGCTTCTATCAGGTTGTTGTTGTAGCTGAACATTCCCCTGAAGCGCAGTTCACCCAAATTTGCAGGTTGTGTGTGAAATTCTATGTCGTAAATACGTTCCAGCTCTTTAATCAAATCATTTAAAGTGGCATCTTTAAAAATGATTTCGCCATTGCGCCAGGCAGTAAACATTTCTGCTTCTACCTGTTCTACATCCAGGTTTTTATTCAGTGAGTTGAAAATAACCCGCTGATTTGGTTCTACATTCAGAATCTCTGCATTGCCCGATTTTATCTGAAGTTCAATTTTTCCGTTAGCCAACACCGTTTCAAACAGTGATGAAGTAGGATAGGCATTCACATTAAAAGCCGTGCCGGTAACTTTAACCGTTGCATGGGGAGTATGCACCATTAAAGGGTTTTCTTCATTTGAAGTTACCTCAAAATAGGCTTCTCCCTTCAAATAAATTTCCCGGTTGTTGCTGCCAAAAGCAGCAGCATCATATGAAACAGATGAGTTGGTATTAACCCACACTTCAGTGCCATCAGGCAATTTTATTTTTGAAATATGGCCTTTGGGCGAACTTATTTCGTATAGTTGTTCGGTAAGCTGAACCGGTTTTTCGGATGTGCCAAACAGATACCACCCAATAGCCAGCGCTATTGGAAACGACATTACCGCCGCAATTTTTAAAAAATTAGACCGCCGGTTCATCTTACCAATCTTTTCAGCTAAATACCGGTTGTAATCTGCTTCAAGTTTTAATTTATCTTTCTGAAGGGTGATTTCTGCAATGTATTTGTCGCCTTTTTTCCAGGCTTTTTTACTTTTTTCGAAAAGATGTTGATTTTCTTCGGCAGCATTATTCCACTGTTCCAGTTCCTTAATTTCTTCTGGTTTGGCATTTCCGGAAATGGTTTTGCCGATGAGAATGTCGATATGATTGTTTTCGTTCAATTTCCAGCTTATTTATTGTTTTATGATTCTTTTTCATTCTTACGACGAAATGAAAAGCATTTACCCTGTAACAGAATTCAGATCTTTTTCGAAAAAACAAAAACAAGCAAATTAATCATCTGATAATCAGAAAGGATTTCGCGTAATTTTTTTAATGCAATTCCCATTTGCATTTCGACGGTTTTTACAGATATGTTTAGTTTTTGGGCAATTTCGGCATATTTTAGTCCTTCGAATCGACAAAGAAGAAATATTTCCCGACATTTTTCCGGGAGCTGGTTGATTGCCCTGTTGATGCAGTCATTTAATTCAGCTTCTTCCACCAAATCGTGGAAAGGCATTTGATTCAGGTTTTCAATGGTTTC
>CAZCPH010000132.1:0-8295 GCA_964500105.1 uncultured Mariniphaga sp.
AGCAACCGCGCCGGCCTCAGGAGCCTGCGACAAAACCACAAGCAAATCGCCGTACACGAGCGGACATTGTGAAATGGCCCAAATCGGGAAATTTCCGCGGCCACCAAAACCTCCTGAAGAATCATCGGATGGAGCGTTTCCCGGGTCGCCGCCAAAATCTGTCCAGATGTTTACATTCCAAACCGGCTTTTGCGTGTTGATATCGAAACAATACAAATCGCCAAAAACTCCGGTTGAATAAACATGGTTTTCATCAACTACGGGAACGCTGCGGGAGCCCGGAAACATGACAGAACCAGGAGCTTCATATTCAAACTTCCAGAGTTCTTCGCCGGAGTTCAGGTCGAAACAGCGCATAATGTCGGCAGTTTCCTTCTCGCGGTCGAGCAGGTAAACTTTGCCGTCTTTTACCACCGGGCCTCCGTAGCCTATTCCCAAATCAACAGTCCACAAAACTTCGGGGCCTCCTTCGGGCCAGGTTCTTAAAATTTCGGTTTCGGGCGATTTACTGTTTCTGTCGGGGCCAAGAAATTGCGGCCAGTCCTGCGCAAATCCGCTGCTTGCAAGAGCAGTTACGATGAAAAAAATAAGAAAGCTTTTTTTTGGATTCATTATGAAGTAGTTTTAAATTTTGGTTTTTTGTTCTTTTGAGTTATTTGATTGTTTTGAAGTAAAATGGTTTAAAAGAAAAGTTGCAATTCAATAAACTGATTTAAACTACAGATTCAGCCAGTATGTTACTTTCAGGTTAACCGACCGGAACCGCGGTCCGAAATCTTCGGTAAAATAGTTGTCGTTATATACCAAATGCAGATCGGACAATGGAGCAAAACGCCATTGCAGCCGGGAGTTGATTCCAAGATTATCGCGCTGATTGCTGTACTGCACCAGAGTTGACCAGAAAAGTGATTTACTAAATGTTATATCGGCTTTTGGTGTAAATAACCACAAATTGGCATCAGAATGTGGATCGGCCAACCGGATGCCATCGTAATTAAAAGCTACTCCAAACGTTGCCCAGGGTTGCAAACGGTAAGCAACTTCGCCACCAAAAGAATAAATATTTCCGGAGTAGAACTCACCAAGTGTAGTTACAAAATTATAGGTAAACAGGTTTGCCAGATTGGATTGATAACTTCCGACAAACTGATTGAAAGTATAGCTTTCATTGCCGGGAAGCGGAACGCCACCAGGAGTACGTGTTGGGTCAAAATCATTCAGAAGAAAAATATAATTGTTTGACAAGCTTGCTTCCAGCTCCGAGTTATTTTTGAATGCTGCTGTCCAGGTAAAACGGTTTTCATAATCTGTTTGTTTTAAATCGAGACTGGGGCGTAACCACCTTAACGACAACAAACGAAAGCTGTTGGAATTAATAACTGATGATGAAGGGTAAAATGTGCGGGTTACTGAATTGCCAATTTTGAAAATATCTTTTCGTGGAATAAAACCAAGGTCGGAAGTAAAATCTTCATTTATATACACCAAATCAGTCGATAATCGCCACTTGCGCGTGTTAAAAATAAGGTAGGCCTGCGACGATAAATTGCCTTTTGTATCGTTTGGCTGAAATGATTTATGCAGGTAAAATTTACCAATCCACTTGTCGTTTGCCGAAGCCAGGTTATAATCCAGCCCGATAACACGGTTGTATTCTTCGCTGCTGTCCAGAAAATCATAATCTTTAAATGCCTGACGGTTAATCATAAAAAACCCGACATTGGAACGGGCGAACATCCGCTTCTGAAGCGCCAGCATCATATTGTTGTTTGATGCAATACCGTTGTCAATGTCTTCTTCGGTTTGCACATTAAGGAAGCCAAGTCGCCAGTTTTCGTTTAATTTACCGCTAAGCCGCACACCCCCGATTATTCGGTTTTCAATGAGGTTGCCGTTATTATCCCTTGCCAGACCTATGCGTCGCGAAAAAAACGGAGTTGCATCCCGGGCACTTCCAAAGCTTCCGAAAAGGTCGCTGTTGTCGATAAAAAATTGTCGTTTTTCAGGCAGGAATACTTCAAATCGCGTAAGGTTTGTAAAAATGGCATCCACTTCAACATTCGAAAAGTCGGGATTTATGGTAACATCCAGGTTCATGCTGTTCCCGATGGCAATTTTGGCATCACCACCAAATTTTAGTTTGCTGTCATTAATTCCTGCTTCAAAGTCTTTTGATGCCAGGCCATTAACGTAAGGAATAATGGCAATTGGAGTGCGCGATTTTCCCAACGGTTTTTCAAACTCCATTTTGTTCATAAAAGCCAGGCTCGACAGCAACTGGTTTTGCGGAACGCGAGCCCATGCACTTTGTTCATTTGCCCCAATATCCCAGCGATAGCACTGCATGCGCCATTCTTTTTCACCTCCTTTAAATTTAATGGACGAAAATGGGATGGCGGCTTCAAGAATAAAATATCCGTCATTTATTTTGCTTTCCAGCTGCCATTTTTGATCCCAGTTGGCGTTAAATCCTTCGGCAGCTCCACCTTGTGAAATAAATGCTTCGCGCTGAACACCATAAGGCGTCATCCCGAAAAGAAAGGCCGTGTTGCCATCTTTAAAAGTGTCGAACATTAATGATACATTATCGCTGGTTGTTCCCCGGAAATCGCGTCGTAAAGACGAAACAACATATTCCTCGGAAGATGCCTCGCCGCGAACTCCGATATATAAAAAATGATCGTTATAAATTAATCTGAATTCGGTAGGATATTTTGATCTGGCCGTATCGGTAGGGAAAAACTGCCAGAAATCGCCTTCGCTGTCTGCCGTTTGCCAGGCGGGTTCATCCAGAACCCCGTCGAGGTGAATGGGATCGTTGGTATATTTTACTAAAATACTTCCCTGGTTTTCCTGCGAAATACCATCAATGGAAAAAAGAAAAAGGAATACGAATGAAAGGATAGAAATTTTTTTGCCAGTCTTTGATTTTTTCATATTGCTGAATAATCTGTTTATGCTGCAAAAATACATACCCGAACAAATTGAAAATTATCCGTATTACGGAAACATCTACCATTTTTACTGATTGTTTTTTTGATAGAGAGATTATTCGCTCATTTAAGATGAGAACCACCATTGGGTTCATTCATCAGAATCGTATTGAGGGTGAATTTTTACGGATTAGTTCAACTGCCTGAATTCTTTTGGCGTCATTCCAACCCGTTGTTTAAAGAGGCGGGTGAAATGTTGCGGATATTTGAATCCCAGTTCATACGCAATTTCGTTCACACTTTTACCAGTATTGAATGTTTTGGCTTTGGCCAGGTCAATGATTTTGTCCTGAATGTAGTCTTTTGCCGATTTGCCGGTTTCCTTCTTAATCAAATCACCAAAATAGTTGGCCGACAAGTGCAGTTCATCAGCAAAAAAAGCAACCGATGGAAGCCCATACGTTTGTGGTTTTTCCGACGAAAAATAGCCATTTAGCTGTTCTTCAAACTTTTCAAGAATTCCCTGATTCACATTGTCGCGGGTAATAAACTGGCGGTCGTAAAACCGGTCGCAGTAATTCAGAAACAACTCAATGTTTGATGCAATGAGTTTTTTGCTGTGTTTATCCACATTTTGCTGCAACTCAAATTTAATTTTCGAGAAACATTCCAGCACAATCTGCCTTTCTCGTTCAGAAACGTGCAAGGCTTCATTGGTGTTGTAGCTGAAAAAATTGTAGTCATTCATTATTCCTGCAAGCGGAGTCCCGTGTATCAGGTCAGGGTGAAAAACCAGTGCATGGCCTTTTGGCTGATACACTTTCCCGTCGTTTTCAAGTTCCAGCACCTGACCGGGCGCCACAAAAACCAGTGTGCCTTCCTGGTAGTCGTAATAATTGCGTCCGTATTTCAAATCACCGCATTTAACATCTTTCAAAAAAATGGTATAGAAACCAAAGTAAAGTTTCACCTTTTTTTCTCCACCCCACGATCTCGGGTTCGCTTTTGAAAAATTGATAACACTTACCAAAGGGTGCAATGTTTCGTGGTTATTCAGGGCATTGTAATCATTTATTGTATTGAACCGGAATACTTTTTCCATCTTTTTTATTGTTTTTCGAAACAAATTTAACCATTTCAGTAAAGGAATAACCAACCTGTGAGCCAAATCAGTAAAAATGGTAGAAGATGCAGTAGTTTATATACAAATGCCTATCTTGTATATGCTTACATTTGTAAACGAATAAAAATTTCAAAAAATGCAAATTAAAAATTACAGTCAGAAGTCCTTTAATTTAAACAGTGTTTGTAAATATTGTTTAACGTATTCAACCCGAAGGTTTGGGCTGTTGATAATAATGGTTGGGATAATTCTGTCATCTTGTTCCACAACGCCGGAAAATGCAGCGATTCCGAATAATGCATTGGTTATTCAGGAGCAGGGCAGTTTTGCCGTTGGCGGAACAGTAATTACCAATCCCGGTACTTTCGACCCTTACAACCAAACATCGGAAGGGCAAACATTTCATGGCGACCACGCTTACGTTTTTTACCAGGTGCCGGTTGACGCCCGTAAATATCCACTGGTAATGTGGCACGGTTTCGGGCAGTTTTCCAAAACCTGGGAAACCACACCCGACGGACGTGAAGGATTTCAAAACATATTTTTGCGCCGTCGCTATCCGGTTTATGTGCTCGATCAGCCACGTCGCGGGAATGCCGGACGGAGCACAGTTGAAGGCACCATTACTCCAACTCCCGATGAGCAGGGGTGGTTTGGTACGTTCCGAATCGGTATCTGGCCCGACTATTTTGAAGGAGTACAATTCGACAAAGACCCGGAGACACTCAATCAGTATTTTCGGCAGATGACACCTGACATTGGGCCAATCGATATTGAAGTGAATGCAGAAGCTGTTTCGGCGCTGTTCGATAAAATTGGCGAAGGCGTTTTGGTTACACACTCCCATTCGGGTGGAATGGGCTGGCTTACGGCCATCAAAAATCAAAATATAAAGGGCATTGTTTCTTATGAGCCGGGAAGCGGATTTTTGTTTCCCGAAGGCGAAGTGCCCGACCCAAAACCCAGTTCGGGCGGCACGCTGGAAGCTTTTGGCGTTCCGATGGATGAATTTATGCAGCTGACTAAAATGCCCATTATTATTTATTACGGCGATTTTATTCCGGAAGAACCCAACCCAAATCCCGGTCAGGACGGCTGGCGTGTGCGGCTCGAAATGGCCCGACTGTGGGCAGAGGTTGTAAACAGTCATGGAGGCGATGTAACTGTAGTACATCTGCCTGAAATCGGTATTGAAGGAAATACCCATTTTCCGTTTTCAGACTTAAATAACGTGGAGATTGCCGATTTAATGTCGGAATGGTTGAAGGAAAAGGGGTTGGATAAATAATATGCAAACAGTAAAACTAAATAACGGAGTTGAAATGCCGATTCTCGGTTTTGGAGTCTTTCAGATTGGAAATAAGGAAGAATGCGAAACCAGTGTGCTTAATGCCATTGAAACCGGTTACCGTTTAATCGATACTGCTGCATCGTATATGAATGAAATAGCGGTTGGAAATGCGATTAAAAAAAGCGGTGTGCCAAGGGAAGAAATGTTCGTAACATCCAAATTATGGGTGCAGCATACGGGCTACGACAATACAAAAATTTCTTTCGAAAAATCATTGGAAAAACTGCAACTTGATTACCTGGATTTGTACCTCATCCATCAGCCTTACGGCGATGTGCATGGCTCGTGGAGAGCTATGGAAGAACTATACAACGAAGGGAAAATCAGAGCCATTGGCGTGAGTAATTTTCAATCTGACCGGGTGATGGATATGATCACTTTCAATAAAATTGTACCAATGGTAAATCAAATTGAGACACATCCTTTCCAGCAACAATTAGAAACCCAGGAGTTTTTAACGGAGAACGGAGTTCAAATTGAGTCGTGGGGGCCATTTGCCGAAGGAAGGAACAATCTCTTTCAAAATGAGATCCAAAAAAAATTGGCAATAAATACAATAAAACAGTTGCACAGGTTGTGCTTCGCTGGTTGACACAAAGAGGGATAGTGGCTATCCCAAAATCGGTACACAAAGAAAGAATAAAAGAAAACTTTAACATTTTCGATTTCGATCTGGCCCCGGAAGATATGGAGGCTATAGCAACACTTGATTTGAAAACCAGTAGCTTTTTTGATCATCGAGATCCGGAAATCATTAAATGGATGGGCAGCAGAAAAATCGAATTATAACTTTTCCTTTTAGAAAAAAAGCAAATACGTTGCTTATGCAGTGGAATGTTTACTAAATTAATAATGAGTCGAATAAATAAAAAATACAAATCAGGATGCAAGTGGTTAAAAAGAAGGGTTTTAACCAGTGGCAGTAGCTTGGTTTTATTGTTTTTTATGGGACTTATTTTAAGTTGTATAAACAAAGAAACAAACGGAAACGGAGATGTTGCCAATCAATCAGAGATGACAAATGAAACGGTGAAAGTGTACGGCCATTTAACTACTGATGATTTTGTCCGCGACATTGTAAATCATTCGGCATTTAAAGGGTTTGGAGAGTTGCTGTTATCACGTGACAACAATTCGGAGTATTACAACACGCCTCTTCGCAATGTAGGAACGCTGATGCCGTACCATAGTCATGTGAATCCGGATGACGTTGTTACCGCTTTGAATCATATGATTGATGAGGTAAATAAAGGCAGAACAATTTTTTATGATTTCTATTCCGACGAACAAAAACACTCAGATAAGCGTAAAGTGAATACCGGACTGTTTTTCTTCCGGGGAAAACCAAATACTCCGTTTGCGATAATTTGTCCTGGCGGAGGTTTCTCTTATGTTGGATCGCTTCACGAAGGATTTCCTTTGTCCCGGCGAATTAGTGAATTGGGATTAAATGCGTTTGTAATCCGATACCGTATTGGAAGCGGACAGTGGGCCACTGAGGATCTGGCTGCGGCAATAAGCTATATTTTCCGGAATGCCGAAACACTTGGCGTAAGTACAAAAGATTATTCACTTTGGGGTGGTTCGGCAGGCGCCCGCATGGCCGGTAATATTGCCTTAAACGGAGTGGCTGCCTATGGAGGCGACAATATTTCGAAACCGGCCGCAGTAGTAATTGCCTATACCGGACAATCAAGCTTTTCTGCTGATTTTTCACCGGCATTTATTACAGTTGCTGCCAACGATGGAATTGCAAATGTAAACACTGTTGAACGACGTGTTCAGAATTTACGAAATGCAGGAGTTGATGTTGAATATCGCAGATACGAAAACGCCGGACATGGTTTTGGGTTAGGAACCGGAACCGACGCAGAAGGATGGCTCGATCTGGCAGTTGACTTCTGGAAAAAACATATTGATGAATAAGAAAGTTACAAAGTCACATAAGAGTAAAAACAGTAAAGGAGGGAATTAAAGATGAAACGAAAAATTAGAACTCATATTTTGATAGTGATGATGATAGCAACGAGTACAATTGCTTTTGGTCAAACCAAAACAGATAACCCGTTTGGTCTGGTTTATCAGGATGCCATAACTGAGAATGTGGAGGGAGAGGTGAATATTCATCCTGTTAGTTACAAACTGAATGGGCTGGAAATCGCAGCCAATGTTTATACACCTGCTGGTTACAACCCGGCACAGAAGTATCCGGCGGTTGTGGTGGCTCACCCCAACGGTGGAGTAAAAGAACAGGTTGCAGGATTATATGCGCAGCGTTTGGCAGAACTGGGATACATCACCATTGCCGCCGATGCATCGTACCAGGGCGCCAGCGGCGGAGAACCCCGTAATGTGGACAGGCCGGCCAACCGTATTAACGACATCCGCGGAATGGCGGATTTCATTACGCAACATGAAGGGGTAAACGCCGACCGATTGGGCGTATTGGGTGTTTGCGGTGGCGGCGGTTATTCGCTTGCTGCGGCCCAAACCGATAAGCGTTTTAAAGCAGTGGCAACACTGAGTATGTTTAATTCGGGTGTGGTAAGGAAAAACGGATTTATGAATTCGCAGGTTTCCACCATTCAGGAACGGCTGGAACAGGCTTCTGAAGCCCGCGCACAGGAAGCAGCCGGAGGGGAAATTCTTTATGCCGCCAA
Source organism: uncultured Mariniphaga sp. (assembly GCA_964500105.1). Lineage (GTDB taxonomy): Bacteria > Bacteroidota > Bacteroidia > Bacteroidales > Prolixibacteraceae > Mariniphaga. The sequence goes on from CAZCPH010000132.1 coordinate 8,068, forward strand.
TACCATTGCAACTGATGAAGAAGCAGACAAGATGCCGTTCGACCTGTATCGCGAAGGCCATTATTATTACCACCGAACCCATGCGCATCCCAATTCCACATTTCGCTATACCATGAGCAGTCTGCTCGACCTGATGGCCTTTGACGCAGCCGCCAACATGGAATTAATCAATCAGCCCCTGCTGATGATGGCGGGAAGCAAAGCCGACACCTATTACATGACCGACAG
>CAZCPH010000133.1:0-8269 GCA_964500105.1 uncultured Mariniphaga sp.
GTCCAAAAAATGAAAACCTTAAATCTGCTTCTGTGGCTGGCCGCCATTATTTTTTGCGCCTCGTCATGCGAATACCAGCTTAACAGCGAAAACTTTCGCGACATTGCCCCGCCAGATACCACCCAAACCATTCATATCAATCTTTCTCCGTTTGACAGGCAATATATGTTCACTGTTCCCACCTATGTTACTTACGACCTAAATACTTTTGGATTAAACATTTATAATGTGGAGTTTTTTGTGGGCGAACAATCGATTCATCAGGGGAATACGCAAACAGGTAATTTTATGTTCGAACCCTCACCGTGGGGAATTGGAGTTGAAACCATGACGATGGTGGTTACAACCAACTCGAACACCGGCAGTCTGGCCGATTTGCTGGGCGTGGAAGGATTGATTTTTCAGCATAGCTGGGAGGTTTTACTCGACGGTGGAAATCCGAATCCGGTGGAGATAACCAGCATTGAAAATAAAAACGGCGTGCTTGAAATTGAATGGGAGAAATACGAACGGTTCAATTTTCAAAAATACATTTTGTACAAAAATTTTGGCGAAGTGGAATGGGAAGGCGAAAAGCATAAAATTGCCGAAATAAACAACCAGGAAATTCACCACTTTGCCGATTCTTCGTTTGTAGGCGGCACCGGCATATACTGGATTGAAATTTATGCCAGCAACCAAAAAGCGGTCAGTCAGCGCCAGCGGTTCGATTATCCGTTTCCGCAACTCGACACATCCTGGGTTTCCAGAGGAACTGCGAGATTCAACTGGAACAAAAACGATTTTTACAGTGCAATGGAAAAAGTCACTCTCACCATGCCCGATTACTATCCAAAACCTGATATTGTGCTCTTCTCATCTGAAAATTTAAACGATACGGCAGTTGTGGTTGACAACCTCCGGTTTGGCAGCGAAACGGATTATACACTTTCGTTTTATCCCAAATCGGACATCCGTATTTACCGAAACACGACAACGTTTATTTATATTGGGACGAAACCGTTTCCCAACACAAATTTCCGGGAATGCAGCTAAACTCTTCAGGCCAATCCGGATTTTTTTCATCGTGGTTTGTTTCAAAATCCGATTTTAGCCTGGTGACCATAGTGAACAGTTTCATGAAAAAATTTAATCCTGAGAATCTCAGTAAATACACTTCGTCGGAATGCTGGGATTATGGGTTTCACTGGTTTTCCAGCAACTCAACCATCTCAGAAAACAACCGGATGATTGGTCCCGCCGGTTTCGGCGTAGGTTTGTACGACGGAAATGCAGGCAAATTGCTTTTTACGCAGGAAGATGAAAACCTTTCACAACTTGTTTTATCGCCCGACGGCCATTACGCATTCAGCCGAAAAAGCAACGGAAACGCAGGATTGGATGAAATTTCAGTTTTTACCATAACGGAGACCGAATTTGAACTTGCCGGCAAATTTTCAGCACCAATTATTTCGCGTGCGGAGTGGGTTGCTGAAGAAAACCATTTGTTCTGGTTTCTGGAAGGAAATGAACGACAATATCCCGGCGAAAGCGGCAATGTTTTTGGACTTTACAATGCCAGTCAGCGTAAAAAGGAAAGTGAATTCCCTGTTAAAAAAGGTCATTTTTGCGGAATTGACGCTGAAAACCATCGTGTTGCTTTTTGGGATGAAGTGAAGGGAAGCGACACCAAACAAAACCTTTACATTTACGATTACACCACCGGCGAAATTGAAAAAACAATCGGGCTGAAACACAACTTCGATGTGGTTTACTTCTGGAATAACCACCTTTTCAGCGACAAAGGCTTCTACATAAACCCCTCTGAATATTAAACGATGAAGAAACAATTGATTACCATAGTGTTTATTGTGTTTTCCGTATCAGCTTTTACGCAGGAATGGTCGTTTGGCGCAAAACTGGGAATGGGAAGTTACAGCATGTCTGATTTGAAAAATTTCCAGCGATACCGGCTCCGGCAAACCGACTTGCCCCTTAAAACAACGGAAAATTACCCGATTTCTCCGGTTTACAGTTTGGAGGTTGGAATAAGAGAAGTTCTTTACCTTGATAAAATCGGCATTTTTTATACTTTCAGTTCCACCGGTTCGCGGTCAACCGTTTCCGATTATTCCGGACGGATTGATTTTGATGCCATTGTAAACGGCAACCAGCTTGGAATTTCGTTTTTAAAAAACTTTTATCAGCAGAATAGATTTTCTTCCGGAGCTTACCTCGAAGCTTCCTACCTTTTTTCTTCTTTGAAAGTAAAAGATTACATTGCCATTTTATCTCCGGTAAAAATTACAGAAAAGGAATCTCACCTGTTTCAATCGAAGGGTGCAGGTGTGGAACTCGGAGTGGCTGCTACATACCGGCTTTCTTCAATCAACTTTCAGCTAAACGTGGGGTACTTGCACGATTTTCCCGGAAAACTCTATCCCGAAGAAACCAAAGACTGGTGGCTGACCGTGGAAAATTCGGAAATCAGAACTGCCTGGAGCGGATTCCGGATGGGATTACAGGTGGCATACATCATTAAATCAAAAACAAAAAATAGTTTCGAGGACCAATATGCCGGGCGCTAAAAAAATCGTGTTTAACTATTTGTACAAATATTTCAGTGAATCCATCAGGTTGCAAAGTTCGGCAAAAGTTTTATCACCGTGATTCTGATACACCGAACTGTGGAATTCATCCATTTCTTCCAGAATCTGCATGGCTTTTTTCCACTTGTTGTCGTTAATGGCGGTTAAAAACATTTTGTTCTCATCGCTCATGCGTTTATTGGCCTGTGCCAGAATTTTGTGCCCTTTACTGGTCAACACCAAAAGCCTGGCCCGTTTGTCGCTTTCGTCGGGCACCTCATCGAGCAATCCGTTGTTGATTAACCTTCGGATGGTATCCATTCCGGTAGTGTATTCCAGATGATAGGTATTAATCAAATCGGTTTTTTTGGCTTTTTCCATCAAATCAACCGTCTGCAAAAACAGAAATTCTAGGCGGGTATTGATCACCAGATCTTTTAACGCTTTGCGCGAGTAAAACTCGTGGTAGCGGGCAATTCGGGATACAGACTCCAGAAAACGTGTTTTTTCGTCAAACTTTTTCGTAACCGGTACTTCATCAGGAAAGGCAATTGCATTTTTTTCAGACACCACTTTGCGATTCAAATCCGGCTCCTCGTCCAGCTTGTTTGTAATCCACCGGGCAAACGACAAAAGATCAAGGTGTTTCTCATTCTGCTCGTATTCTTCGTAGAAATCAATCACTTGCTTTAAAATAGCATACTTGTTTTTTCCCATCGGATTAATTTTTTGCAAAAATACAAAAGTTTGATTATACTTGCATCGGATACGACATATTTACATCGGATACGATAAAAATTTTATAATTATGGAACAAAACATCAATATTACAGAGCAGGATTACATTAGCTTGTGTGAACTGCTGAAAACAGAGAAATTTCTGCACACAACAGAAAAGCGAAATGTCGATTTTCTGGGTTCAGAAATTAAGCGTGCCAAAAAGATAAAAGGCAAACGAACAAAAACCGATTTTGTGCGAATGAATTCGCTTGCCGAAGTGGTTGACCTGGACACCAACCGGGAGATGAAAATTCGGCTGGTTTATCCAAAAGATGCCGATTTTAAAAAAGGAAACATTTCCATTTTATCCATGTTTGGCACTGCCTTGCTGGGTTATAAAGCCGGAAGCACCATTTCTTTCAATGCACCGCGTGGAGTAAAAAAGGTAAAAATTAAGAATGTCATTTATCCGGAAGAAGTACACTAAGTTATTCATAATATTTAAAAACAAAAGTCATGGCAAAAAAAAGTATCGGGCCTAAAACTGCCCAGAAAAGCTTAAAAGAACGACAACAGGAAAAAAGATTAAAAAAACAGGAAGAAAGAGTCAAAAAAAGAAAATCCAGAGCATAGGCATTTTTTTAGCTCATTTTCAATTGATTGAAACACAACAATCAAAATACAATTAAAAGAAAATTTGCAGAAAACAAAGCAACTGCAAACATCAGGTTACCGGTTCTGTTCAGGACCGGTTTCTTTTTTTAGACTATTACCAAACACTCCAACAGCAATTTATGTATTTTTGGACCAAAGTGATAGATTGACCAAAAAATTCAGACAAAAAATGGGATACAACGAAAGACGAGATCGGGTGGAAAATCTTCCCATTTACAGAAAAGGGAAAGAAATTTTTGACATGACCCGAAAAGTTTGCGATTTAATTCCTGAGGACAACGAACACCTGCAACACATAAAAGGGCAAATGCTTTCGGATGCAGCTATGCTCACCGTAAAAATTGCCGGTGCTGAGGGTGGCGATTTGTACGACCTGCGCATGGAAGCGGCAGCCATTATTCGCAAAGCTGCCCGCGACCTGATGGTTTCGAACCATTCGCTGGAAATGTTCGGGTTTGAAGAAGTGGAGTATTTCGACATTGTTCGCGACCTGATTGAAGAGTACCGTCTGCTGTTTATCGATTGGGTGGCCGGATTCGATCAATGGAATTACATCATCGACCGCTGGGGGCTGTTCAACCCGCCCGGAGTGGGTCCGTTCGACAAAGACCCCGACGACGACATTCCGTTTAACCCGGAGGATTTTTTCGGAAATGAAGATGATGAAGACTGATTCCATGAAAAAGTCCGTTTTCCATATCAGCCAAATGGATTGCCCTTCAGAGGAAAACCTAATCCGGATGAAACTGGACGGTCTTGAGGAAGTTAAAAAACTGGATTTCGATTTGGAAAAAAGAAATCTGGCTGTTTTTCATTCGGGTGAAATTTCAGAAATTGCATCAAGGCTTTCAGCGTTAAAACTTGGTTCTGAACTCAGAGAAACCACAGAAGCAGAGCCGGAAGATTCAGTAGAAAATACCGGGATGCAATCCAGATTGCTATGGACAGTGCTGATTATCAATTTTTCCTTTTTTCTTATCGAATTCTCTACCGGACTCATTTCCAATTCCATGGGACTGGTAGCCGATTCGCTCGATATGCTGGCCGATGCACTGGTTTACGGACTCAGTCTGTGGGCGGTGGGAGCAGCAGTTTCACGTAAAAAAAGAGTGGCCACACTGAGCGGTTATTTTCAACTCACGCTGGCTGTAATTGGAATTATTGAGGTAATCCGGCGGTTTATTGGGGTGGAAGCTTTTCCCGATTTCAGGATGATGATTTTCGTTTCTTTTCTGGCACTGATTGCCAATTCAGTTTGCCTGTATTTACTTCAAAAATCGAAAAGTAACGAAGCGCATATACGGGCCAGCATGATTTTCACTTCCAACGATGTCATTATTAATGCCGGCGTAATTGCAGCCGGAGTGCTGGTACTGCTCACCCAATCAAAATACCCCGATTTAATTGTAGGAGCCATCGTTTTTCTGATTGTTGTACGAGGCGCTGTTCGTATTCTGAAACTGGGAAAATAACTGCGAGCTAAACCCTTCGCCGTTTGAATAAACCGGCTCGTGCAAGGGTCATCACCAAAACACCAATTACAGTCAGAAAACCGCCAATTAACTGATGCGGAAGTGGTAAGGTACCAAAAAACAAATAAGCCCCGATGAGCACAAAAACCCCTTTTGTGCTTTGCACCACCGACGATTTGGATGCCTCAAGGTAGCGGAATGAATAGTAAATGGTGAGAATTGCCAGAAACGGTCCCAAAGTTGCGCCAATGGCAATGTTCCTTAACGCAGAAAAAGGAATAACAAACGACTGCCCATACACAAAAAACATCACCAGCGAAAAGAGCAGCAGCCAGACTGAGCGATTGAGATTCAACAATTCCGGGCTCAGTTTTTTCACGTGTACCTTCACAACCAGAGAGGTTACCGTGGCAAAAAAAGCATTCAGCAAAACAATCCCAGTGCCCGGAATAAACAACTTTTTCAGTTCGGTTTCGCCGGTATAACCAATAATAAAAGCGCCGGCCAACGCCAAAAATCCCCCAAAAATCTCCACAGGACCAAATTTTTCACCCAAAACCAAAACTCCGCCCAGCACCAGCATCACCGGATACATGCTTCCCAGAAACGATGTAACCGCCGGGTCGGGAATGATGTGAATGGAAAGATAAAATGAGGTGGTAGTCAGAATCTCCAGAACGGCGAGAGTCAGCAAAATGCGAACCTGCAGTTTGGTTAATTGCTTGATCTGAAGCAACTTCTTATTCCATGCTGCATACAAGAAAATGAGCAATGCGCTTATGGCAAACCAGTACACCCCGAATTGTGCCATGTGTACCTCGTTCATTGCAGCCTTGCTGAAAATGTATTCGTTGGAAAATGCCAGTGTGCCAACTATGGCAAAAAAGTAGCCCTTAAACCTGTCTGATCTCATGCTCCTTAAAATTGGGAAGCAAAAGTAAAAAAATGGATTCCATTTCAATCAAATAACAGAATCCATTTTCATTTCTTCAATGCGGTTTTATTCAAGAAAAAACCGGGCTTCCTTCACCTCATCGCTATTGGTGCCGATAAACACGATAAATTCGCCGGGTTCGGCCACAAAATCCAAATCGTAGTTATAAAACTTCAGGTCTTCTTCTGAAAGGATAAAACTTACCTCCTTCGATTCGCCTGCTTTCAGGAAAATCTTCTGAAACCCTTTCAATTCCTTCACCGGGCGGGTAATGCTGGTCACCACATCGCGGATGTACAGCTGTACCACTTCATCCCCATCAAAATCACCAGTGTTGGTTACCGTTACTTTGGCTTCCAGCGTTTCCCCCGTGGAGATTTTGGATTTATTCAGAGAAACGTTGCTGTAATCGAAGGTGGTGTAACTCAAGCCGTAACCAAACGGGAAAAGCGGTGAGTTGGGCGAGTCGAGGTAATTGGTTTTGAATTTCTCAAATGTATCGCCTGCCTGTGGTCGTCCGGTGTTGCGGTGGGCATAGTATATGGGAATCTGCCCCACATTTCGTGGGAAAGTCATAGTCAGTTTCCCAGCCGGATTATAATCTCCGAACAGCACATCGGCAATGGCATTACCGGCTTCCGCACCCGGGTGCCAGGTCAGCAGAATGGCATCGGCAAGTTCAACTTCTTCTTCAATGGTTAAAGGACGGCCTGCCATGAGTACCAGTACCAGCGGTTTTCCGGTTTCGGCAAGTGCGCGGATGAGTTTTTTCTGACTTTCAGGCACATCCAGGTTCGTGCGGTTACCCGATTCACCACTCATTTCGGTAGCTTCTCCAACTACTGCAATCACCACATCGGCACGGCGGGCGGTACTAACAGCTTCGCGTATCATCACTTCCGGCGAACGTTCGTCAATGTCGATGCGCGTTCCGAAAACATTCACCTTTGCAGCAAAAACAGGATCATCGGAAATATTTGCTCCTTTGGCATACAAAACATTTACAGCATCGCCTGCCACATTTTTAACTCCTTCAAGTATCGGTATCGAAAGCTGCGGATCGCCTGTTGGCGCCCAGGTTCCGAGCATGTTGTTTTTGTTGTCGGCCAGCGGCCCGATTAATGCCACAGTGCCTGACTTTTTCAGCGGCAGAACCTGATTGTTGTTTTTCAGCAAAACAAACGAACGGGCTGCCACTTCGCGTGCTGCCTGCCGGTTTTCAGTCGTTAATATATCCTTTTCAGGGCGCGTTTTATCGAAATACCTGTACGGATCATCAAACAATCCCAGCTTGTATTTGGCCTCCAGCACACGGCGACAAGCCAGGTCGATTTCCGTTTCGGTCACATTACCTTCTTCCAGCGATTTTTCCAGTGTGGTCAGAAATCCTTCGCCCACCATATCCATATCGAGGCCGGCTTTTAGCGCCAGCGCCGACACCGCCTGCAAATCACCCAACCCGTGGGCCATCATTTCGTTTACCGAAGTATAGTCCGACACCACAAAACCATCGAATCCCCAGTCATCACGCAGCAAATCGGTCAGCAGCCAGCGGTTTGCAGAAGCAGGAATGCCATCCACATCGTTGAATGATGACATCACGCATCCTACTCCGGCATCCACAGCCGCCTTATAAGGAGGCATATAATCATTGAACATCCGGTTTCGGCTCATATCCACCGTATTGTAATCACGGCCTGCTTCGGATGCGCCGTATAATGCCATATGTTTCACTGTGGCCATCATGGTATTTTCACGCGCCAGGTCATCCTGCTGGTATCCACGCACCATAGCTTCTGAAACTCGTGAACCGAGGAACGGATCTTCTCCGGCACCTTCGGCTACCCGTCCCCAGCGCGGATCGCGGGCAATATCAACCATGGGAGAAAAGTTCCAGAAAA
>CAZCPH010000134.1:0-8237 GCA_964500105.1 uncultured Mariniphaga sp.
CGCGTTGCGCAGGTGCAGTGGAACCGGCAGATTTCCGGTATTTCTTACCAATGCCAAAGCTTCATCGATGGCCATGTAAGCCGAGTTGCTTTTGGGCGACGTAGCCAGGTAAATGGTACATTCCGAAAGCACAATCCGCGCTTCGGGGTAGCCAATCTGGTGTACGGCATCGAAAGTGCTTTGTGCCAGCAACAAGGCATTGGGATTGGCCAGACCGATGTCTTCGGTAGCCAGAATCAGCAAGCGACGGGCAATGAATTTCACATCCTCGCCGCCTTCAATCATTCGGGCCAGCCAGTACACCGCCGCATCGGGGTCGCTACCACGCACGCTTTTTATGAAAGCCGAAATGATGTCGTAGTGCATTTCGCCCTGCTTGTCGTACATGGCCAAATTGCGTTGAAGGCAGGCCGTTACCTTGTCGTCGGTAATTTCCACCTTGTCTCCTTGCTCAGAAAGCACCACCAGTTCCAGTACATTCAGGAGTTTCCGTGCATCACCGCCTGAGAATCGAAGCAGAGCGGTGTCCTCTTTCAGTGTAATGGTTTTCTTCTTCAGTTCCGTATCTTTTTTTACAGCCATGTCCACCAGCTTAAGCAGGTCGCCTTTGCTGAGGGACTCCAGAATATAGACCTGACTGCGGGAGAGTAGCGGAGAAATGACCTCGAAAGATGGATTTTCTGTGGTAGCACCTATGAGTGTGATGGTTCCGTCTTCCACAGCGCCCAGCAGCGAATCCTGCTGCGATTTGCTGAACCGGTGAATTTCGTCGATAAACAGGATCGGATTGGGCTTGTTGAAAAACTGCTGCTTCTTGGCTTTTTCAATCACTTCGCGCACATCTTTCACGCCCGAGTTTACGGCGCTGAGTGTGTAAAAAGGACGCTCCAGTGTGTTGGCAATAATTTTGGCGAGCGTGGTTTTTCCTACTCCCGGGGGTCCCCATAAAATAAGCGACGACAAGTTGCCCGACTCAATCATTTTGCGCAGCACGGCATTCTTCCCCACCAGGTGCTCCTGCCCGATGTAGTCGTCGAGTTTTCGGGGCCGTAATCGCTCTGCCAGTGGTTGGTTTGCCGCCATTTTTCCTTTCTTTATTTTGTTTTTAAACGAATTTTTTGTGGGAGTTCAAAGGTAGAATTATTTTTTGTATGGAGTTTGGGTTACCCTGTTGAAGTTGATCGGAATTCTGGTTCAGGAATGTAATCGTTCTCTATTTATGTGAAGGTTAATTATGGTAATCTGAATTCAGAATTCAGTTGGATAGAAATACCTGGCAGATTGAAAAGCACTATTTGGCTACATTTTCATTCGAATCAAAATTCGGATTGGTCTTCGTTTCAGCACTAAAAAAAGATGGTTTTATACGCATACAAAACAATACTTTGGTTCTGGTTTTTGAAACATCAGAAATTGATTATTATACCAATAATTGGTATATTTTCTCTTACTTATTTCTCCGAAGCAGAATTCCCTGCCAGCCAGCCGGTTGACCAGGCAATTTGCAAATTGTAACCACCGGTTTCGGCATCGAGATCGATGATTTCGCCGGCAAAATAAAGGCCTTTCACCAGCCGCGACTCCATTGTTTTTGGTGTTATTTCTTTGGTGGAAATCCCTCCCGCGGTAATAATGGCCTCTTTAAACGAACGGTGTTTTACTACCTCAAACCGCAGATTTTTCAACAGATACCTGATTTGTTTCCGCTCTGTGGATGAAACCTGGTGGCACTCTTTTTCGGGGTCGAGTTTCAGTTCTTCAATAAAAACCGGAATCATGGAAGCAGGCAGCCAGTTGCGGAAAATATTGGAAAGTTGTTTTTTTCCGTGTTCATTCAAATCGCGAAGCAGCCGGTTGTCCAGTTTTTGTTCGTCGAGTGCCGATTTTAAGTCAACAGTAATTTCAACTTTATTCTTGTCTTGCAATGCGGCCGCTGCAATCCGGCTAAGCGTGAGAATAATCGGACCCGACAGACCGAAATGCGTGAACAACATTTCACCAAAAGCTTCACCCGCTTTTTTGCCGTTCACCCAAACAACAGCTTTCACATTTTTCAGGTTTAATCCCTGAAGGTTTTGTGCCAAATTGCCTTTGGTTTCCAGTGGCACCAGCGCCGGGATGGGTTTTTCAACCGTGTGCCCTACACTTTTGGCCAATTCGTAGCCGTCGCCTGTGGCCCCGGTTGCAGGGTATGATTTTCCGCCCGTTGCCAGGATTACTTTTGATGCGGTATAAACAGTACCGTTTGACTGAACACCCTGCAATGCGCCGTTTTCGGTTAACAGTTTTTCAACCCGCTGTCCGGTTCTGATTTCAATGTTTAGTTCATTGACCCATTTCAGCAATGCGCGCAGCACGTCCATTGATTTGTTGCTGGCCGGGAAATAACGTCCACCGCGCTCGAGAGTAGATTCCACCCCGTATTTTTTCAGCAAATTAATGATGTCTTTGGAATAAAACTGAGAAAAGGCATTGCGCAAAAACCGGCCATCGGGAAACACATGTTTTATAAATTCGGCGGGAGAAGCGTCGTTGGTGATGTTGCAGCGGCCTTTTCCGGTAATCAGTAACTTTCGACCTTCTGATCGCATTTTCTCTAAAACCAAAACTTTAGCACCCTGTTCTGCTGCACGTCCGGCAGCAAGCAAACCGGCAGGTCCGGCGCCAACAACTATTACATCAACCTTTGTTGCTTCAAAATCTGACATCAATATTTTATCCTGTAAATTACTGCAGCTTTTTGTATTTGAACCGTTTAGGCGTGGCATCGCCTATTCTTTTTTTCCGGTTTTCCTCGTATTCAGTAAATGAACCTTCGAAAAAGTAAGCCTGCGAATCGCCTTCGAATGCCAAAATATGTGTGGCAATGCGATCGAGGAACCAGCGGTCGTGCGAAATAACCACGGCACAACCGGCAAAGTTTTCCAAACCTTCTTCCAGCGCGCGAAGAGTGTTCACATCAATGTCGTTGGTCGGTTCGTCGAGCAGCAACACGTTTCCTTCCGATTTTAGCGCCAGAGCGAGATGCAAGCGGTTTCGCTCACCTCCAGAAAGTACGCCGCATTTTTTCTCCTGGTCGGCGCCGGTGAAGTTGAACCGTGCCACATAAGCCCGCGCATTTACCTGCCGGTTGCCCAGCACAATGGTTTCCGTTCCGCCCGAAATGACCTGAAAAACAGATTTCTCCGGATTAATGGCCTGATGGGTTTGGTCCACGTAACTGATTTTTACTGTATCGCCGATTTCAATTTTCCCCGAATCGGCTTCCAGTTGGTTCATTATCAGTTTAAATAACGTAGTTTTTCCTGCACCGTTCGGACCAATAACACCGATGATTCCTGAGCGCGGAAGTTTAAAGCTCAGGTCTTCGAAAAGCAATCGGTCGCCAAACCGTTTGGAGACCCTTTCCATTTCAATCACTTTGTCGCCAAGCCGCGGACCGTTCGGAATAAATATTTCCAATTTTTCTTCCTTCTGCTTCACATCTTCATTCACCATTTTGTCGTAAGCATTCAAACGGGCTTTCGACTTTGCCTGCCGCGCTTTGGGCGCCATGCGTACCCACTCCAGCTCGCGTTCCAGCGTTTTTCTGCGTTTCTGGCTTCCTTTTTCTTCCTGTTCCAGGCGTTTGGCTTTTTGTTCCAGCCACGAGGTGTAATTCCCCTTCCACGGAATGCCCTGCCCGCGGTCGAGTTCCAGAATCCAGCCGGCCACATTGTCGAGGAAATAGCGGTCGTGGGTAATGCAAATTACAGTGCCTTTGTATTGCGCAAGGTGCATTTCCAGCCATTGAATGCTTTCAGCATCCAGGTGGTTGGTAGGCTCGTCGAGTAGTAAAATGTCGGGTTCCTGCAACAAAAGCCGGCACAATGCAACACGGCGGCGTTCCCCGCCGGAAAGTTCTTTCACCGGCTGGTCGTTGGGCGGACATTGCAATGCGTCCATGGCACGTTCCAGGCGACTGTCGAGGTTCCAGGCATCCATCTGGTCAATTTTTTCCTGCAGCTTGGCTTGCTCGGCCATCAAACGGTCCATTTCATCCGGATTTTCATATACTTCAGGCAGCCCAAATTTCAGGTTAATTTCCTCGTAGGCATTCATCACATCAACTACTTCCTGCACACCTTCTTTCACCACTTCAATCACGGTTTTCGATTCATCGAGGTGGGGCTCCTGTTCCAGCAATCCCACAGAGTAGCCCGGCGCAAATACCAGTTCGCCGTTGAAGCTTTTTTCAACCCCGGCAATTATGCGCAGAAGGGTCGATTTTCCCGAACCGTTCAACCCGATGATCCCGATTTTTGCTCCCAGAAAAAAGGAGAGGGAAATGTCTTTGATGATGGTTTTGTTGGGTGGGTAGGTTTTACTCACCTTATACATCGAAAAGATGATTTTTTTGTCGTCGGTCATTTTTCAAAATTTTATTGGGGCAAAAATACAACAGATTATTAGATTTTTATCGAATGAATTTGATCATTTAAATTGCTAAACGCTAAAGCCAATCTGTGTATTTTTTTCTATACACCGGGCTTAAGCCACGGTGTAAGATATTGTATTTCAAATTTTTACAATTTACCCAAAACATATTCCTACCTATTTTTAAATGTACGGTTGCCCGGGGACTTTCGGTTGAGGAACATTTTTTTTAAAAGTGGAACCCTACAAACTCAGTTTTTCGACTGCTTCTTCGTAATCGTACTGCAAATCTTCGTGAAGTTTGGACCAGGCATTCCGAATAAGCTGAACCTGCCGCTGATACATATTGAGAAGTACCCGGTTGTTTTTTAGCCGGTATCCCATTCCCCTCATTTTTTCGCAGAAATAGAGGCGCAGTTCAATTTCGGTTTCTTTTGAACCCGAAAAGCGGACGTATTTATTTGTGGTTCGTAAAACTTTTCGGAGTGTTTTTTTAGCAAGAAATAAGCTGGTCCGGTTTAAATGGGTAAATTGTTCATCCATTTCTTCTTTCACCGATTCAATAAAAGCCTGCTCGTTTAGGGATTCAAAAAGAAGATAGTTGAGCAGTTCCTTGTTCTCCTTCTTGTATTTTGCCAAACGAGCCACCAGTTCCTGAAGCACATCGGGAGGAAGTGTTTTGAGTTCCTTTTTTATGATGCTGAGTGAGGCTGTTTCCATCAAAAATTTAACGTTTTACCGGCTTCCCGTCCACTTCAATCCAGTCGAGGCGTGAGCAGGATGCTGATTTTCCTCCGGGCATTAAATCGGTAAACCCAATTTCCTCCACATTTGAAAGATCGGGATTTGACGCCGGACCAATTTCAGTTACCCGGTCAATATCCAGTTTGTACCAGCGTATGTCCTGAATATTGAATTCTTTAATGCGCCAGTCGTTCGAAGGGCCGTCAGACAGGTTACTGACCAGCCATGTGCCGTCTGCCAGTTTTACAGCAATTCTCAATTCCCTCATTCCGGCCTGTTTGGAGCGCCATCTGATTTTGGCAAAACCAGTTAAATCCACATTGAATTCTTTGTGCTTTAACGTAACCAGCCAGTTTTCGAGACAGAGACCAGACCACACGTAAAACGGGTCGTCAACCGGACGCTCGTGGTTGCTTTTTTTCAGGCTGTCTTTGCCCGCACCATAAAGCTGCACCAGTAAATCAGGATTATTCACGTGGTTTTGCGAAAGCGGAATTTCGGGAGGTGTTTCTTTCCAGTCTTCCCTGAAAAATAATCCGGGCCTGTAGGATTCCTGAGAATTGGAAATGAATGCCAAAAAAAACAGAAAAAGAAAAATTAATGGAATGGATTTCATCTTGTTGCCGAATGTTTATTTAGCAGATTTTCGATTTTCGCCAATAGTAAATCTTTTTTTATGGGTTTGGTGATGTAGTCGGTGCACCCGGCATTAATGGCTTTTTCGCTGTCGCCCGACAAGGCGTAGGCCGTTTGTGCAATTATTGGAATTTTTTCATCCAGTTCTCTTATTTCCCCGGCGGCTTTATAGCCATCCAGTATCGGCATTTTAAGGTCCATCAGAATTAAATCGATGTTCTTATTTTGACGAAAAATATCTACTGCCATCTTTCCGTTTGAAGCATAAAGAATTTTATAGTTTTTTTGGGAAAGATACACCTGCAACAGCAAAAAACTAGTTTCGTCATCTTCAACAATAAGAATTGTTCTCTCGTCTGTTTTTGAAGTTTGTTCAGTCATAACGAATTTTTTGTAATATTAATAAGAATTCCAGACAAAGGGCAAAAATAATGAAAGAAACCGGATTAGCCTGTGTCAAATTTATTACTTTAGCATAATAGGAACTAAAACTTGATTACCGAGAAACGTGGATCGAACCGACGAAAGAGAGTACTGGGAATTGATATGGGAGAAGTTTAAAGCCGGAGATCGCCGGGCTTTTGACACCATATACAATGAATTTGCCGATGCTTTGTTTGCTTACGGATTGAAAATAACTCCCCACCAGGCTCTCGTGGAAGACGCTATTCAGGACACTTTTATCGATGTTTACAGTTATGGAAACAAGTTGCGAAAACCGGAATCACTGGAGTTCTATTTGTACAAAACCCTGAAACGCATTATTGTCAGAAAACTAAAGGAAAAATACCGGTTCACGCATCCCGACGATTTTGTTTTGCAGTTTGACCTGACCTTTCCACTCGAGGAATCGGAGTTGGATGAGCTGGAAGAACAAACCGGAATGTTAAAACATGAATTGCAAAATCTGGATGCAAAAAAGAGAGAACTGCTGTTTTTAAAATTCAACAGTGGACTGACCTATGCTGAAATCGGAGTACTGCTTGAATGCAAACCCGATACCGTTAAAAAGCAGGTTCACCGGATTTTGAAATTTCTTCGGGGTAAGCTGGGAGCGGATTTTTTGGAGCTGTTTGTGTTTTTTTCAGGAAACAATAAAAGGAAAAGGTGATTGATGGTGATTGATGGTGATTGATGGTGATTGATGGTGATTGATGGTGATTCATAGAGATTTTTAGAGATTTGTTGAAGTTACTTTTTGTGATTGGTTTGCTATTTTTTGCAGACTGAAAAATTTACATTGATATGTTGAAGTTAACTGTTCAGAACGTTTCCCATTGGGTGACGATTTGAAGCGTATAAAATATGGTATCAATAACGACTCCGTCATTTCATTATGAATTTTCTTTCCAAAATACTATCTTTCCGAAAAACTTTGAAGAATGAACAACCTTTCCGGTTTAAGGATTTAAAAAACTCTGATTCAGAAAAAACAAAACGAAATACCATGAGAAAATCTGTTCTCACTATTGTGCTTCTTTTTACTATTGCTTTTTGCTTTGGACAACGGCGCGGCGAATTCGTCCCCAACTACGATGAAAGCAAAGTACCGCAGTTTGAGTTGCCCAACCCGCTGACTTCGTTTAGTGGCCGGAAAATAAAAAACACCAGGCGCTGGGAAAAAGTCCGGCGACCAGAGTTGATGCATTTTTTCACCAACAATGTGTATGGCAAAGTGCCCGCTGAACTGGAAATCTCGAAATGGGAAGTGGTAGAGGAAAGCGACAATGCCCTCAACGGAAAGGCCCGCCGCAAGCAAGTGGACATTGTGTTCAACAATAACGGCAGAACACTTTTTTTTAATGTTTTGATGTACCTGCCAAAAAATATTGAAAAAGCCCCGATGTTTCTGGGATACAACTTTTACGGCAACCATACCGTTTGCAACGATGTAAACATCCGGATTTCACAAGCCTGGACACGCGACAATGAATCGCACGGAATCTCAAACAATCAGCTGACTGAAAAATCGAGAGGTGTGAGTAAAGACAGCTGGCAGGTTGAAAAAATTATTGATGCCGGCTACGGCCTGGCCACCATATTCTACTGCGAAGTGGACCCCGACAAAGATGATTTTACCGATGGAATCCACCCGCTGCTTTATACTGATGACCAGCAACGCCCTGCTGCAAACGAGTGGGGTTCCATTGCTGCCTGGGCATGGGGATTAAGTCGCGCTATGGATTACCTGAAACAGGATGCGGATGTGGATGCCTCGAAAGTGATTGTTTTCGGTCACTCGCGCCTTGGGAAAGCCGCTTTGTGGGCAGGTGCTACCGATGATCGTTTTGCCGGTGTTATATCCAATAATTCAGGATGTGGCGGTGCTGCACTTTCAAAACGGCAGTTTGGCGAAACGGTGTCCCGTATCAACAGTGCGTTTCCACACTGGTTTGCACGCAATTTTTTGAGCTACAATCTGAACGAAAAAGCACTGCCTG
>CAZCPH010000135.1:0-8143 GCA_964500105.1 uncultured Mariniphaga sp.
TGGGACCCGTTCAATGGGGTAATTATCACCGAATTCGATGGAAAAATTGAATTCGAAAATTTAATTGAAGGGATTACTTACCGTGAAGAATCGGATGAACAAACCGGATACAGCGAAAAAGTAATTATTGAAACCCGGGATAAGACCAAAAACCCGACGCTGAAGATCATGGACAAGGACGGAACGATGATTCGTTCGTACAACCTGCCTGTTGGTGGCCACATTGCCGTGGCACAAGGGCAGTCTGTGAAAGCAGGTACGGTTCTGGTTAAAATTCCGAGGGCTGCTGGTAAGGCAGGTGATATTACTGGTGGTCTGCCGCGTGTTACAGAGCTTTTCGAAGCGCGTAACCCATCAAACCCGGCTGTGGTTTCTGAAATTGATGGTGAAGTTTCATTGGGTAAAATCAAACGGGGTAACCGCGAGATCATTATCACCTCAAAAACAGGGGATGTGAAAAAGTACCTGGTGCCGCTGTCAAAGCAGATTCTGGTGCAGGAAAACGACTACATCAGAGCTGGTACTTCGCTCTCCGACGGTGCTACCACTCCATCCGATATCCTGGCTATTAAAGGGCCCACTGCTGTTCAGGAATATATTCTGAACGAAGTGCAGGATGTTTACCGGATGCAGGGTGTAAAAATCAACGACAAGCACTTTGAGGTAATTATTCGTCAGATGATGCGTAAAGTGGAAATTGATGATCCGGGCGATACCCGTTTCCTCGAAAAACAAATCGTTGACAAGAACGAATTCCTTTCGGAAAACGACTGGATTTGGAATAAAAAAGTGGTTATTGAACCAGGCGATGCAGAAGGGTTAAAAGCAGGACAGATTATTTCTGCGCGCAGGCTGAGAGATGAAAATTCACAGCTTAGGCGTAAAGACAGAAAACTGGTAGAATCAAGGGATGCTATTCCTGCAACTTCGAGCCAGATTCTGCAGGGGATTACCCGTGCTGCGCTGCAAACCCGAAGCTGGCTTTCGGCAGCATCGTTCCAGGAAACCACTAAAGTACTGAACGAAGCCGCTATTAACGGTAAAACCGATTACCTCGACGGATTGAAGGAAAACGTAATTTGCGGTCACCTCATTCCTGCAGGTACCGGATTGAAAGAATACAAAAACCTGATTGTGGGTTCGAAAGAAGAATACGACAGGTTAATTGACATGAAAAAATAGGAATATGGACGAAAAAAAGCAAAAACAACCGCAGTTAAATATTGAATTGAGTGAAGAAGTGGCCCAGGGAATTTATTCGAACCTGGCTGTTATTACCCACTCCAGTTCAGAGTTTGTTATCGATTTTGTGCGCATTATGCCGGGAATTCCCAAGGCAAATGTAAAATCGCGGGTGATTCTTACACCCGAACATGCCAAGCGGTTGCTGCTTGCTTTGCAGGATAACATTAAAAAGTTTGAAGCCGTTCACGGACCTATCAAAAATGTAAAACCCGGCCCGGGCAACGGAATGCCGCCCATGGCATTTGGCGGTCCAACCGCCCAGGCCTGAACAGGTTTTAATACAAAAAAGAGGGATCAGATTGCTGGTCCCTCTTTTTGGTTTTTTGCCGATTCACTTCCGCAGAATTTTCTCCATGGCCTTTCCTTTGGCCAGCTCATCCACTAACTTGTCTAAATATCGGATTTTCTGCATCAACTCATCTTCTATTTCCTCCACACGATACCCGCAAATGACGCCTTTAATTTTTGAAACGTTCGGATTCATTTTTGGTGCCTGTGCAAAAAAGGTTTCAAAATCGTTATTATTGTCAATTTGCTGTTGCAGGGTCTTTTTATCATAGCCTGTCAGCCAGAAAATAATTTCATCCACTTCAACTTTTGTGCGTCCTTTTCTCTCTGCCTTTTGAACATACAAAGGATAAATACTGCTAAATATCATTCTGAAAATTCTGGTATTATCCATTTCAGTGCTTTTAAATTTTAAACTCTTTTAGTGTTGAATTTCTCAATTTTTTTTTAAACAAAGACAAATATTGAGGAAATTCTGTCAGGTATTACTCTGTAAATTGAAATATGTAACTCATTTTTGGTACGAATCAGTAACAAAAAAGAGAAACCAACCTCGGTTCCTTTTCCTCTGTTTCTTCATGGAGAAGCTGTTCAATACAACCCTTCCACCGACAGGTACCTTTCCCCGTGGTCGTAGGAGAAGGTCAAAATTCGTGATCCGGCAGGTAATTCTTTAATTTTTTTGGCAACTGCCGCTAACGATGCGCCCGATGATATGCCCACGAACATGCCTTCCTGTTTTGCAGCCTTATGCGCGTATTCATAGGCTTCTTCTATTGACACAGTAATTGTACCGTCCAGAAGTCCGGTTTTCAGGTTGTCGGGAATAAACCCGGCGCCTATGCCCTGTATTTTGTGCGGACCAGGTTCGCCACCACTGATTACCGGGCTGTCAGCCGGTTCAACTGCAAATACCTTTAAGTTGGGGAACTCTTTTTTTAGTACTTCTGCAACCCCGCTAATGTGACCTCCGGTGCCGACACCTGTGATCAGGTAGTCGATTCCCTGCGGAAAATCGTTTAAAATTTCTATCGCTGTGTTTTTACGGTGGGCATCAATATTTGCCGGATTGGAAAACTGAAACGGGATCCATGAATTTTCTATTTCTGAGGCCAGTTCTTCGGCTTTGGCAATCGAGCCTTTCATCCCTTTTTCTTTGGGCGTTAGCACCAGTTCTGCACCCAATGCATGCAGTACTTTTCGGCGCTCCATAGTCATCGACTCGGGCATGGTAAGGATTAACCTGTACCCTTTAACTGCAGCCACAAGTGCAAGCCCAATTCCCGTATTTCCCGATGTAGGTTCAATAATAACCGATCCTTTCTTAAGAATTCCTTTTTTTTCGGCATCCTCTACCATCGAAAGGGCAATTCGGTCTTTAATGCTGCCGCCCGGGTTGGTTTTTTCCATTTTTACCCAAACTTCATATCCCTCCGGAAAAAGCCGGTTGACTCTGATATGAGGTGTGTTGCCAATGGTTTCCAAAATGTTTTGTGCTTTCATAATCTGCTAATTTTTATCGGTTGAATACAAAAAAGCTTTCCTGGTTCCCCGGGAAAGCTTTAACTATGGTTTTATAATGTTAATTTTCTTTGCTAACAAAACACGCCTTCGCCGGGTTTAATCTCCCAACAACAAACAGGAATATGGTGTGGCATGTTTTTCATTTCTCGTGCAATGTATATATTTTTTGTTAAAACAGACAAAAATATCTGTTTAATTTCAGGATAAATTAATGCTTGTACCGAAGCCACTTAATCAGTTCTTTCAGATTCACTTTCTTGCCGTACATGAGCAGTCCGGTTTTGTAAATTTTTGCTGCCACCCAAATGGCACCAACTGTACCCAGCAACAGAAGCGTCATGGAAAGGATGAGCTCCCAGGTTGGCACTCCGTAAGGAACCCTGGCAAGCATGGCCACCGGCGAAGTAAATGGTATGATGGAGGCCCAGAAGGCGATTGGTCCTTCCGGATTACGCGAAATTGGCATCAGCAACATAATAGCCAGTATAAGCGGAAAGGTAATGGGCAAAACCATTTGCTGCGAATCTTCATCGTTATCTACGGCAGCACCAACAGCCCCAAGCAATGAGCTGTACATCAGATAGCCGGCCAGAAAATAGAAAACAAAGGCAAAGATGATTAGCGGAATGTTTAAATTGCCAATCAGTTCAATAATTTCTGTAACCTGATTGCCTGCTGCTGCCTGTGCAATTTCAGAATTCACAGACGGGTTGTTTTCCATCAGACTTTGACCCATTTGCTGGGCCGAGTCGGGCGTGAAGAAGCTCTGGCTAATCCCAAGAAGAATAACTCCGACCACAATCCAAATGGCCACCTGTGTTAGACCGACCAGCGCTGTACCAATGATCTTGCCAGCCATGAGCTGATAAGGTTTAACCGAGGAAATGATTACTTCGACAATACGATTCTTTTTTTCCTCCATAACACTGCGCATAACCATTGCACCATACATGAACACAAAAAAGTAAATGATAAAACCCATGGCATAACTGGTTATAAATGCCAAAGTAGAGGAACTTTTGCGTTCTTCTCCAGTTTCGGATATTTTTAACGTGTTAATTTTGATAGAGGTACGTGTGGCGTCAAGCCGGTCGTCTAAATCGGGAATTCCTGCTTCATCAATAATTTTTTGTCGCTTGTCATTTTCAATAATCCGGCTGAGTCTTCGCGAAATCTGCTCGGTAAGTTCGATGGGCAGCTGTTTTTCCGAAACGATTTGAGCAACATTGTTGGAGTAAATATTTTCAGGAATAAAAAGAAGCGCATAAAACTGACTTTCTTTCAGGGTTGTTCGAAGTTTTTCGTATTCTTCTCTCGGAACAAAATGGTATTTTGTGTATCCTTCCTGCTCTAATTCTTCCAGGAAAAGAGACGATTCGTCAAAGACAGCAATGGTCCGCTCCTGTTTGTCGTCCTTCATCGATAAAAAAATAACGAGAGCAAACATCCCCACAAAAAGCAGCGGAACCAGCAGCGTGAGTACAATAAAAGACTTTTTCCTGACCCGTTTTAAATATTCCTGCTGAAGTATAAGTATTGTTTTATTCATTGTTAACAGATTTTGATTGGTTTGACTCCTGAACAGCTTTGATAAATACGTCGTTCATGCTGGGTATAATTTCTTCGAATGAAAGAATTTCTGCAGCCGGCATTACGGT
This sequence comes from uncultured Mariniphaga sp., assembly GCA_964500105.1. Taxonomy (GTDB): domain Bacteria; phylum Bacteroidota; class Bacteroidia; order Bacteroidales; family Prolixibacteraceae; genus Mariniphaga. The sequence goes on from CAZCPH010000135.1 coordinate 4,716, forward strand.
TTGCAGGAGTTCATTGTTCGAATTCCCGTTCAGGTACTGAACACGAATTTTATTTTCATTTTCAGTTTCTGTGTGCTCCAGTACTTTAAACCGGGTTCCAAGCTTTGTGTCAACCTGTCCGAAATCGCCCTTGTATTTGATTTCGAAAATGTTGGATTTGTATTGCTGCCGGATTTCGTTGGTGGGGCCGTCCACAATCTTTTTCGACTTGTTAATGAGCGCAATATGGTCGCAAAGTTCTTCCACTGAACCCATATTGTGGGTTGAAAAAATGATTGTTGCTCCATCGTTTCTTAATTGCAGGATTTCCCGTTTCAACAGGTTGGCGTTGATGGGGTCGAATCCGCTGAAAGGCTCATCGAAAATGAGAAGCTTGGGTTTATGCACAACCGTGGTAACAAACTGAACTTTTTGCTGCATCCCTTTCGAGAGTTCTTCCACCTTTTTATTCCACCAGCCTTCCATTTCAAATCTTACAAACCAGTGTTTCAGGTTTTTCACAGCCTCTTTTTTGCTCATTCCCTTTAGTTGCGCCAGATAAATGGCCTGCTCGCCCACCTTCATTTTTTTGTACAAACCGCGTTCTTCGGGCAAATAGCCAATCTTAGCCACGTCCGACTGTTGCATTCTCCTTCCTCCGAGGAAAAGTTCACCGGTATCAGGAGCAGTAATCTGGTTGATGATTCGGATGAGTGTCGTTTTTCCTGCTCCGTTCGGGCCCAGCAATCCAAAAATGCTTTGTTCCTTAACCGAAATGCTCACATCGGTGAGAGCACGTGTTGTTGAAAATACTTTGTTTATATTTTTTGCATTGAAAAATTCCATCGTTAAAGTTTTTTCATGGGTATAAAATTACCTGTGCAAATTACAGGTTTATTCTTTACCATGCAGTAAAAACAAGTCAGTTTAACGAAAAAATATTATCTGAACCTTCACCATTTTTACTATTGCAAGTGCAAATGCCGTTTTCCGGAGGTATTGTGTTTTCCTGACTCCGTGCTGCTCAACACAGCTGAAACCAATCTTTATGGAGAATTCAGACAATATAATTTCCAGTTGGGGATTTTTCTGGTGTTTTGTTGCCCCATATTTTTCAGTTACCGATGGTTATCCGTGATTTTCTTATTTGTCTTTTTCTGAAGGGTGCTCTTTTTGGTTTTTGTTTTCTTTCTCTTCCATTTCGGGATCTTCAACAGGGGTGCCTTTCAAATAGTTGGGCAACTCCATTCCCGCCGATTTAAACACATCTTCGAGAGGTGGAATTGAACCAAACAGACCCTGCATAAAATTGGCTGTTGAAGTTTTTCCGTCTTTCCCGTTTCCGGTTTCCCAAACCGTTACTTTATCTATTTTAATGTTTTTGATGGCTTCGACCTGAGTTCTTACCAATTCAGGCAATTTGTCGGCAATCATCATCAAAACAGCTTTTTGCGCATCGTTTCCGGCAGCCTTTACTAATTGGTCGAAACCCTCGGCCTGTTTGCTTAAAATTTCATAAATACCCTTTCCTTCAGCGGCCATTTTCATGAATATAGCATCTGCTTCACCTTTGGCAATCCGGCGGGTTTGTTCGGCAACCGCCTCGGCATCTATTTCAACTTTTTGTTTATCAATTTCTGCCGGAACAACAATATTTGCCGTTTGAGTCGCTTTATCGCGTTGTGCTCTAACTTCTTCAGCCAGTTTTTCTGCTGCATACGCTTCTTCAAGGGCACGTGCTTCTGTAACTTTTTCAGCAGCTACGGCACGGCGGTTTGCTTCAGCTTCCTTTTCACGGCGGTCGGCGTCTGAGTTGGCAATAGTTACCTTGGCCACGTTTTCTCCTTCAACTGCTGTTGCATCGGCACTGGCTACCTGCACGCGTTGTTCGCGGTGTGCCATTGCCTGTCCGATTTCCCCATCGCGGTTTTTTTCTGCAACGCTTTTTTTGGCATCGTTAATGGCCTTTGCAGCTGCTTCTTTTCCTAAAGCTTCAATATAGCCCGATTCATCATTGATGTCTGTTACGTTTACGTTGATGAGTTTTAATCCGATTTTTTTCAATTCGGCTTCCACATTTGAAGAAACAGCTGCTAGAAAAAGATCGCGGTTACTGTTGATTTCCTCAATTTCCATAGTGGCCACTACCAAACGCAACTGACCGAAAATAATGTCTTTTGCCAGATTGCTGATGGCCTCCTGCGACAGCCCCAAAAGCCGTTCTGCAGCGTTGTTCATTACATTTGGTTCTGTTGAAATTCCAACGGTAAAACGCGAGGGCACATCAACCCTGATGTTCTGCTTGCTTAACGCATTTGTAAGGTTGATTTCAATGGATAAAGGCGTTAAATCGAGGAAAGCATAAGAGTGGATAATTGGCCAGATAAAAGCTGCACCTCCATGAATACACTTGGCAGAGCGGTTTTCTCGATCGGCGCCTTTGCCAATTTTTCCATATACAACCAAAATCCGGTCGGAGGGGCAACGTTTGTACCGCCTCATCATGGCTACAATAATTATGAATAAAAAAAGTGCAGCAATGCTAATCAGGATTACAAAATAGTCATTCATCTTTATATGTTTTTGTGTAATTAAATTCCCTGTTTTTTGACGAGAAGAATCTGTTCGTCGATAACGTCGATAACCTGGATTATTGAAGATGTCGGAATGGTTTCCGGTTCGTCGGTTATGGCATCGAGCGTACGGATTGAACCTTGAACATTTAATTGTACTTTGCCCATACCGCCTCTTTTTGCAGGAATAACAAGATAAACTTCACCTAATTTGCCGATGGCGTTTTTCATGTTTAATGTTCCGCTTTCGGCAAGTTTCGACATAAAATAAAAGAGTGCAGCCATCGCAGTCATCATAAGTAAACCACCAATGGTTGCCAAAAAGATTACAAGTCCGGAGGAAAGTCCGGCGTTGATAAAGCCAATTCCAGACCAGCCAAAAACGGTGAAAAATGCAACAATATTTTTTAGCGATAAAAATTGAAAAGGAATAGAGTCTCCATCGGCAATACCCGCATCAACGTCGGTATCAACATCAACATCTGCATCGCTGCCCAGAACGGTGAGCACCAAAAGAATAAGGAAAATTACTGTTGCCGGAATGGTGATTACCCAAAATACCTGTTCGAAAATTCCCGTTTCGGACCAATTGGGGAGGATTGAGTTGATTAGCATTGGATAAGTGTTTTTTATTTTGACATAAATTTAACTTAATATGTCGTTTCATCAAAACACTTATTACAGGTTACAGCACTTTTTTTTAAAAAAATGCTGAAAAGCATAAATTACTCAGTTCCTCCGGCCTGAAGATGCCTGATATAGTTCACCAGCTGCCAGGTATCGTCCACCGAAAGCTGCGGCCCGTGGGCGCCCATCACACCAAAGCCAACCCTGATATTGTGAAATAATTGTCCGTCAGTTTTCTGCATGGCGCGT
>CAZCPH010000136.1:0-8141 GCA_964500105.1 uncultured Mariniphaga sp.
GCACCGCCACCGGTGGCAATTACTACATCAGAAAACTCCGACAGTTCTTCCAACGCCTTTCGTTCCTTTTTCCGAAATTCAGCTTCACCTTCTTCGGCAAAAATTTGCGGAACCGTTTTGCAGTTGCGTTTTTCTATGTAATGGTCCATATCAACAAACTGAAGGCCGGCATGTCTGGCCAGCTTTTTCCCCAGTGTCGATTTTCCACATCCCATATATCCAATCAGGTAAATTCTCATCTTTCGAACCTTCAAACTCTCAACCTTTAAAACAACGACATTTGATTCGGGTCTTCTTCTTTTCCGGGCCTTTTTACTTCAAACGGAATGTCATCGAAGCTTTCATCTGGTTTTTCCACCTCTTCATCCTGTTCTTCTTCCGGTTTATCATGTTCATCACGAACAACAGGTTCAAGCTCCTTAATGTTGTCGATGCTGTAATTCGATAACCTTTTTCCTTTGGCTTTCCACGATTTCACCCCAATATACTCTGCCACTTCAATAATTTCATTTTCCCGTTCGGCATGTTTCCCCCCAAATTCAATTTCAAAACGGGGATAACGCACCCACGTAATACTAACCAATTTATTGTCAGGATGTTCACCAATAAATCCTATACGTTTCCCTTCCTGTTCGTCAATTTCGAAACGCTTTACGTAGTAGAAGTTTTGTTCAGCATCGAAATAAACGGCTGAAAGGATTTTCCCGTCATCAAACTTTTCAATGGTTAAAATATCGGGGTCGAAATGGTTGCTTAAATCGAAGTTGTACAACTCAAATTCACCGTTTTTATAAATCACCAGAATTTTATCTTCTCCCGAAAATTCACCGAGGTATTTGCCGCGGTTGTCGGCATTTAACCGAAGGACATCGTGGTCGAACCAGATTTTCCGTCCGCCGAGCGTTGAAACTCCTTTTTCTTTGAGGGAAATCTTATGGACTTCATGTTTCGTCAGGATATTTCCCATGGATTGCCGGCCTTTAATGGCCAGCTCGCCCATATCTACTTCAAATGTCAGCTTTTTAATGCGGGGCTTTGGCTTCAGCAGAATTTTCAGAGTTTCAGCTTCGCCGTTGGGATTGGCTGAAAAGTAAGTTATCCGTGAGCCCGATGTTCCTTTGGTAACATCGTATTCTTTGTCGCGGGTAACGCCGGTAACCGAAAAACGTTTCATATAGGAAAACCCGGTTTTTCCGTCGCGATACACCACGTTGTAAATGGTTCGCTTGTCGTTTCGTTTAAAAACAGCCAGAAAGAGCGGATTTTTGCCTATAAAAGCCTTTTCGGAAACTTTGGTTATAAAATAGGTTCCATCGCGCCGAAAAACAATAACATCGTCAATATCAGAGCAATCGCACACATACTCGGCTTTTTTCAGGCCAATTCCCATAAATCCTTCCTTGCGGTCAACATACAGTTTTTCGTTTTTCACCACCACCTTGGTTGCCACAATGTTTTCGAAGCTCCTGATTTCAGTTTTCCGTTCGCGGCCTTTGCCGTATTTGTCTTTCAGGTGACTAAACCATTGTATGGTAAAAGGAACAATATTGTCGATATTGTTTTGAACCTCTTCAATTTCGTCTTCAATGGCAAGAATATTCTCGTTGGCTTTGTCTGTATTGAATTTCAGGATTCTGGCCATTCTGATTTCCATCAGCTTAAGGATATCTTCGCGGGTAATCTCCCGTTTGAACTTTGGTTTCCAGGGTTCCAGACGTTTATCGATGTGCAGCACCGCCTGATCCATATTTTCCGAATCTTCAAATTTCTTGTCTTTATAGATTCGCTCTTCGATGAATATTTTTTCCAGTGAAGCAAAATGCCAGGCTTCCTCAAGTTCCGATTTCCGGATCTCCAGTTCCAATTTGAGCAACTGAAGGGTGCTGTCGGTGGAACGTTTTAATATTTCGGCAACACCAATAAAGTGAGGTTTGTCATCGTGAATAATACATGCGTTGGGCGAAATGGATACTTCGCAATCGGTGAACGCATAGAGGGCATCAATGGTTTTATCAGACGAAACACCGGGGGCGAGATGAACCAGAATCTCAACATCCTGGGCTGTATTGTCGTCAATTTTTTTGATTTTGATTTTCCCTTTGTCGTTAGCCTTAATAATGGATTCGATAAGGGTGGTAGTGGTTTTTCCGAACGGAATTTCGGTAATTGCGAGGGTTTTATTGTCCTGTTTTTCAATTTTTGCCCTCACTTTAACGGTTCCGCCCCGCAGTCCGTCGTTGTATTTACTGCAGTCAGCCATTCCTCCGGTAGGAAAATCGGGAAGCAGCTCAAACTCCTCACCTTTAAGGTATGCGATGCAAGCATCGATCAATTCGTTGAAGTTATGAGGAAAAATTTTTGATGCCAGTCCAACGGCAATGCCATCAACACCCTGTGCCAAAAGCAGAGGGAATTTTGCAGGCAAAGTTACCGGTTCTTTTTTACGTCCGTCGTATGAAAGTTTCCATTCGGTTGTTTTTGCGTTAAAAAGTACCTCCAGCGCAAATTTCGACAAACGGGCTTCGATATACCGGGGTGCGGCGGCACCATCACCCGTAAGCACATTTCCCCAGTTCCCCTGCGTATCGATAAGCAATTCTTTCTGGCCCAGGCCAACGATGGCATCGCCTATGGATGCATCGCCATGCGGGTGATACTGCATGGTTTGCCCGATAATGTTGGCTACTTTGTTGTACCGCCCGTCATCCATTTCGCGCATGGCGTGCATTATGCGCCGCTGAACCGGTTTCAGTCCGTCATTTACGTATGGCACCGCCCGCTCCAGAATCACATACGAAGCGTAATCGAGAAACCAGTTGCGGTACATGCCCGGCAAATAGGTAATTTCCTCTTTGATGCCTTCCGAACCTTTTTCCGGTTGTTCTTCCGTATTTTCGTTCTTTAAATTCTCTTCTGACATTTATTTTGTTGTGCTTTCTATCTTTTTATGCCACTTCATCTTTTTCAACGTACAGGTTATCAATAATAAAATCCTGTCGTTCAGGTGTATTTTTCCCCATATAAAACTCGAGCATCTGCGAAACCGATTCATGTTTTTTCATCATCACCGGGTCAAGCCTGATATCTTTTGCAATGAAGTTTTTGAATTCATCGGGTGAAATTTCGCCCAATCCTTTAAACCGGGTAATCTCAGGTTTTCCTTTCAGCTTGTTAATCGCCTCCCTGCGTTCTTCGTCGGAATAGCAATAATAGGTTTTCTGTTTGTTCCTCACCCTGAAAAGCGGGGTTTGCAGGATGAACACATGTCCCTTCCTGATAAGCTCGGGAAAAAACTGAATGAAAAAAGTGATGAGCAACAGGCGGATATGCATTCCGTCCACGTCGGCATCGGTTGCAATTATGATTTTATTGTAGCGCAGGTCGTCGATACTTTCCTCGATGTTGAGTGCGGCCTGCAGCAGGTTAAATTCTTCGTTTTCGTAAACCACTTTTTTGGTCAGTCCGAATGTGTTCAGCGGTTTCCCGCGTAAACTGAAAACGGCCTGGGTGTTCACATCGCGCGATTTGGTGATGGACCCGCTCGCCGAGTCACCTTCGGTAATAAAAATACTCGATTCGTCGGCACGTTCATGGTTGCTGTCGAAATGAATCCGGCAGTCGCGCAGTTTTTTATTGTGCAGGCTCACTTTTTTAGCCCGTTGTTTTGCCAGCTTCTTAATGCCCGAAATTGCCTTGCGTTCGCGCTCCGATTCGGTTATTCTTTTAAGCAAAACTTCGGCAGTTTCAGGATTTTTATGTAAATAGTTATCGAGTTCCTTCTGCAAAAAGTTTCCCACATGTGCCCTTACCGAGGGACCATTGGGACCAATGTCTTTTGATCCGAGTTTGGTTTTGGTCTGCGATTCGAAAACCGGTTCTTCCACTTTGATACTTACCGCAGCCACTATTGATGCGCGAATATCTGACGGATCGAAATCTTTCCTGTAAAAATCGCGGATTGTTTTCACATACACTTCACGAAAAGCCTGCAGGTGTGTTCCGCCCTGGGAGGTGTGCTGTCCGTTTACAAACGAATAGTAATCTTCGCCGTACCGGTTCCCGTGAGTTACGGCAATTTCAATGTCGTCGCCCTTCAGATGAATTACAGGATAAATGGCATCATCGTCCATATTTTCCTCAAGCAGGTCGCGCAAACCGTTTCGGGAATAAAACCTTTCACCGTTGTATTCGATTACCAGCCCTGCATTCAAAAAAGTATAGTTTTTCACCATATTCACCACGTAATCGCTTATGTAGTGAAAACTGCGAAAAACTTCAGGGTCGGGTTCAAATGTAACCAGAGTACCGTTGGGTTCTTCCAAACCGTTTAAATCTTTCTCGCTGGTAATATTTCCCTTGCTGAATTCAATTTCCTTGGCCACTCCTTCGCGAATGGAGCGAATGGTAAATTTTGAAGACAATGCATTTACTGCCTTAATTCCAACGCCGTTCAACCCTACAGATTTCTTAAACACTTCAGAGTCGTATTTGGCGCCAGTGTTCATTTTGCTGGCTACATCTTTCAGTTTTCCCAGTGGAATTCCCCGGCCAAAGTCGCGTACAACAACCTTGTCGTCTTCAATATTGACGGTTATTTTCTTTCCATGGCCCATCATAAACTCGTCAACCGAGTTGTCCATCACCTCTTTCAGCAGCACATAAATACCATCGTCGGCTGCAGTGCCGTCGCCCAGCTTGCCAATGTACATTCCCGGCCGTTTCCGGATATGTTCCTGCCAATCAAGAGTCCGTATTGTTCCTTCGTCGTAATTCGGAGTCATTTTTCCTGAATTTTGCCACAAATATAACCAAAACGACGGGGTTTTTTGCGGGCAAGATATCACCAATAACTAACAGCTTAAGGTTGAAAAGTTTGGGACAGGAAACCTTTGTTGTGTCAAAAAAAATAGTGGAAAAGCGGAAACCCTGTTTTCCAGTGTCCACTTTTCCACTTTTGTATTGCAAATCCTGTTAAACTGTTTTTTCCACGTTCCACACAAATGCTTTCACACCAACTTCTTTATGAATATTGTCCAGTTTTTCCACTGCTTCAAGCAGGGGATCAACTTTTTCATCCGGAATTATGGTTAGTGCGGCCGAGTTCATTTCGGGCCAGGTGTGCGTTCCCATGCGGGGTTCGCCGGTTTCAGTTCCCCGGCCTCTCACATCCTGAAACCAGGTAAAACCTCTTATTTCCAATGTATCGAACATGTATTCCACCCGTTCGGTATTGGTCTGGTTAAAAACGATCATTACTGCTTTCATTTCACTACCTTTCTATTTTATTCCGTTTTCCAGAAAACGTATCTGTTTTGCAACTTTTCTCTTTTTGTCACGCTCGCCGTGGTGCGCCATAACGCCATACATTACAGGAACAATAACCATGGTAACTATGGTCGAAAATACCAACCCACCGATTACCGTAATACCCATCGGTCGCCACAATTCAGAACCTTCTCCGGTACTCAGGGCAAGCGGCAACATACCCAGAATAGTTGTGGCGGCAGTCATTAACACCGGGCGCAAACGGGATTTTCCCGAAACGGCAATGGCTTCGTAAAGCTCCAGACCGCGGTCACGCATAAGGTTGGTAAAGTCGATAAGTACAATACCGTTCTTCACAACAATACCGATTAATAAAACTGCACCAAGCGCTGCAACCAGGCTTAATGTGGTTCCGGTTAAAAACAACGCAACAATAACTCCTGTAAATGCAAACGGAATGGAGAACATGATGACAAACGGCATGGAAAACGACTCAAACTGCGATGCCATTACAATGAAAACCAGAATCAGACTGATGACCATCAGCAATCCAAGGTCCATAAACGATTCCTGCTGATCTTCGTAGGCTCCGCCAATATTTAATAACACCGACTGCGGAATTTCAAGATCTTCGAGTTCAGCATTAATCCGTGTAGCCAGTTCACCCAGTGCAATCCGGTCGGGTTTGGCCGTAACCGTAACAATACGCTCGCGCCTTTTATGTTCGATATTTGGCGGCGACCAGTACTCTTTGACTTCCCCAATCTCTTTCAGTTTTATCCGACCACCTGCAGGTGTAACTATGGTGAGTTCTTCCAAATCAGTAATTGAACTGCGGAACTCTTCTTTCAGGCGTACTCTGATATCATATTCCTCGCCTTCTTCTTTGTACTGCGATGCAATCATGCCGCTAATCCGGTTGCGAATATTTGTTGCAACCTGCGCTGTTGTAAGACCGTGAAGCGCCAGTTTATCCCGGTCGAGAACAAACTGAAGCTCCGGCTTGTCGGTTTTTCGGCTGATCTGAACATCTATTGCCCCCTGAACCGATTCCAGTCGTTTGCGAACTTCGTCGGCCAAAGCATTGGTTAAATCAAAATCGTATCCGTAGATTTCCACATCTACCGTGTTGGTTGTTCCTCCCATACCCTGGCTTGAAGTGGTAACGGTAAAATTTATCACTTCGGGCAATGCAGCAATTTCTTCGCGCAGTTCGGCGGCAATATCCCAAACCGAACGGTCGCGTTCTTCAGTATCCGAAAGCCGCATCATAAAGTTAATCATATTCGACCCGGTGGTAGTAAACAAAGAAAACATACCACCTTCGTCATCGGAACCCGAGGAGGCAGACATCACCTGCACTTCAGGAAATTTTTCACGCACAACGTTTTCGAGATAACGTGCCGTTTTAATGGTTTCTTCAACCCGTGTACCGGTCTGCAGCTCAATTTCTGCCTGAATACTGCTTTCATCCGATTCGGGCATAAAATCGGTTTGTACAAACTTCATAAGAAACATTGAGCCAACAAACACTGCCAATGATACAATCAGTGTAAACACTTTATGCCGCAGCGCCCAACGCAATGTTTTCTCATAAAAGTTATCGAGAAACCCCAGACCGGTGCCAATGGTCCGTTCGTAACTAAATACCGATGGTTTTTTCTTCCTCTCGCGCAACCGCAGAAATTTCGAAGCCAGCATTGGAGTGAGCGATATGGCTGCCAGTGTGGAAGTTACAACGGTAATGGTGACAATCCAGCCCAGCTGATTAAAAATCACACCTGTCATTCCGCCCACCAGGGTTAGCGGGAAAAATACAGCAACCACTACCAGCGTGGTAATGATAACCGCCAGCCACACTTCGTTTGTTGCATAAATCGCCGCTTCGCGCGGTGTAGCGCCACGTTCCACATGTCGCGTCACGTTCTCAAGCACCACAATGGCGTCGTCAACCACCATACCAATGGCTATGGAAAGCGAGGTTAACGAAATAACGTTGATGGAGCTTCCGGTGACAAACAGGTAAAGAAACGCCACAATCAGCGATATGGGAACGGTCAGAACAATGATAAATGTTGCGCGCCATCTTCCCAAAAAGAACAATACAACCAGCACAACAAACAACATGGCCCACATGAGCGTTTGTGAAAGGTTACTGATGGACCCCTTGATAAAATCAGAAGTATCCATTATCAGGTTTATTTTTACATCGGGCGGAAGTTCTTTCTGAAGTTCATCAACGCTTTTACGCACTTCGCGGGCTACTCTTACGGTGTTGGCGCCCGACTGTTTCATCACAAACATACGGAGGCCGGTTTCGCCATTAATTTTTTCGTCGAGCGAAAGGTCTTTAATGGAATCGCGAACCATTGCAACATCGCGAATGTAAACCGGTTTGCCTGCCATATTTCCCACCACTAAATTTTCGAGCCGCGAACTGGTACTGAATTCGCCCTGAACACGCAACTGGTAATCGAGCTGGCCCATTTTTACGTTCCCCGACGGCAGGTTCAAATTTTCGGAAGCGATGGTATTGCCAATCTGTTCGATGGTCAGATTATAAGCTTCGAGCAAGCGCGGATCGGCATCAACATAAACCACACGGCGCGGGGCGCCCATCAGTCCGATGGAACCAATACCTTCAATACGGTTCAATGGGTTTACAATTTTCTCATCCAGCAGTTTTTCCAGTCCCGGGTAACTTTCCTGAGCAGTTACAGCATAAAACACAATGGGCATCATGCTGGTATTAAATTTGAATATCTGCGGGCGTTCGGCTTCCTCGGGCAAAGCATTGATTACAAAGTCAATCACATCACGAATGTCATTGGTTGCTTCGTCGAGGTTAGAACCCCATTCAAATTCAAGGTTAATTA
>CAZCPH010000137.1:0-8140 GCA_964500105.1 uncultured Mariniphaga sp.
AGTACGTTCTACCCGTTTCCTTCGGAAGCAGAGGCCGTAACCAACAACCGTGACCAGTCTTCCTGGCTGAAATTCCTGAACGGCGACTGGAAATTCCACTTCTCACCTGACACAGCTTCGGTGCCTTCCGGGTTTCACCGGGAAAATTTCGTGGTAGCTTCGTGGGACAACATCGATGTGCCCTCGTGCTGGGAAATGCGGGGTTACGGAACGCCCATTTACACCAACGTGGTGTACCCTTTCCCGGTGAATCCGCCCTACATCGAACGTGAAAATCCGGTGGGCATTTACGTGAAAGAGTTTACGGTTCCCGAAGGGTGGACCGACCAGGAGGTTATTCTTCATTTTGGCGGAGTCAGTTCGGCTTTCAACCTGTGGGTAAACGGCCAGAAAGCCGGATACAGCCAGGACAGCCGCCTGCCTGCCGAATTCAACATCACCGAATTCCTGAAAACCGGCAGCAACCGCGTTACCGTGCAGGTGTACCGCTGGAGCGACGGCAGCTACCTCGAAGACCAGGACCACTGGCGCATGAGTGGCATTCACCGCGAGGTTTTCCTTATGGCCCGCCCAAAAGTGTACATCGAAGATTTTGCCGTTCGTACCCGGTTCGACGACAACTACCAGCATGCCTGGCTGCAGGTACGCCCCGCGTTGGCAAACAGCAACAAAACCAACCTGGAAGGCTGGACCGTGGAAGCCCGCCTGTACGATGCCAACCGGCAGGAAATACTGGAACAACCTTTATCGGTACCTGCCAACCGCATTTACCGCGAAGGCTATCCGCAACGCGACAGACCCTATTTTGCAATCATGGAAACGCTGATAGAAAACCCACGGCAATGGTCGGCCGAAGACCCGTACCTTTACACCCTTTCCATCAGCCTGAAAAATGCCGATGGCGAAGTGGAAGAAGCCGTTTCAACCAAGGTCGGTTTTCGCGAAGTGGAACTGAACAACGGGCGTTTGCTGGTTAACGGCCGCGAAGTTAAACTGAAAGGCGTAAACCGACACGACCACAGCCAGCTCAACGGCAAAACCGTTTCCCGCCAGGAGATGCTCAACGATGTATTGCTGATGAAACAGTTCAACATCAACGCCGTACGAACCTCGCACTACCCCAATGACCCGTATTTTTACGAGCTGTGCGATGAATACGGTTTGTATGTGATGGACGAAGCCAACATTGAAACCCATGGTGTAGGCGGCTATTTTGCCAACCAAACCGATTGGGCTTATGCTTTCCTCGACCGCGTAATCCGAATGGTTGAGCGCGACAAAAACCATCCGTCCATCATCTCGTGGTCGTTGGGCAATGAGTCGGGCACCGGACCCAATCACGCAGCTGCAGCGGCATGGGTAAAAGATTTCGACCCCACACGGTTCGTGCATTATGAAGGCGCTCAGGGCAACCACGAACATCCCGCTTACATCAAACCCGGCTCCGACCGGCGTGTTGCATTTATGGCCAATCCCACCGACCCGTATTACGTGGATGTGCTAAGCCGCATGTATCCCAGTCCTTCACAACTGGAAGGACTGGCCATCAGCCCGTATATTCACCGGCCCATTGTGGTTTGCGAATACGCCCATGCCATGGGAAATTCGTTAGGTAACCTGAAAGGATACTGGGACATCATCCGCAAATACCCCAACCTGATTGGCGCCTACATCTGGGACTGGACAGACCAGGGATTGCTACAAACCGATGAAAACGGGCGTGAATTCTGGGCTTACGGCGGCGATTTTGGCGACACACCCAACGACGGCAATTTCTGCATCAACGGCATTGTTTCGCCCGACCAAACGCCACAACCGGCCATGTGGGAGGTCAAAAAAATCTTTCAGGATGTGGTAACCACCCTGCGCAGCAAAAAAAATTATACCGTGAACGTGCTGAACCGGTATTCACACAGCGATTTGTCACACCTGGAACTGCATTGGAAACTGCTGGCCAACGGCGAAACCGTTCAGTCCGGAATTGAAAATATTCCGCCGGTCCTGCCCGGCTCCAGTGTGGATATACAACTCACTGTCAGGTCGTTTCAGCCGGTCGCTGAAAAAGAATATGTACTGGAAACTACCTACCGGTTGAAAAACGAAACTTCCTGGGCGCCCAAAGGTTTCGAAGTGGCCTGGGACCAGATGATGATTCAGGAAGCTTCAACAGTGAAGGGTATTGAGCCAGCTGGCAACCTGGCGGTTGAGAACCTGGAAGACGGTGTAAAAGTTTCGGGAAGGCGGTTTTCTGCCGCCTTTAGCAAATCAAAAGGCGCTATGGTTTCGTTTGTAAACAACGGAACCGAAATGCTGCACGAACCATTGCAACCCAACTTCTGGCGGGTTCCTACCGACAACGACATGGCCGGAGGAAACCGTGTTTTCCATTCCATGCGGGTTTGGAAAGAAGCCGCAAAAAACATGAAAGTTACCGACTGGAGCGTTACTGAAACAGAAGGTTTGACAACAATCACTGCCCGGTATGAACTGCCCGTTGAAGAAAGCGCCCTGGAACTCACCTATAAAGTTTCAGGAAACGGACAGGTGCAGGTTGAACTGACAGTAGAAAAAGAAGGCGATACTCCGCCCCTGCCCCGTTTTGGAATGCAAACAGCCGTTTCGGACAAATTTACCGATGCTGAATTTTACGGAAAAGGGCCGCACGAATCGTACTGGGACCGCAAGGAAGGTGCTCGCCTCGGACTTTTCAACATACCTATATCCGAATTGCCATACCTCTATGTGAGACCGCAGGAAAACGGAAACCGCAGCGATGTGCGCTGGCTGAAACTCAGGGGAGGCAAGGAGCAAATCTCCGTTACCGGTATTTCAGCTTTCGATTTTTCGGTTTGGCCGTGGTCGCCCGAAAACCTGGAAGCTGCAACTCATATCAACAAACTGGAAACCAGAGATATGCTCACACTGAACATCGACTACAAGCAGATGGGACTTGGCGGCGACGATTCCTGGTCGGCACAGGCGGTGGCTCATCCACAGTTCCGTTTGTCGGATGACCGTTACAACTTTTCGTTCATTCTGAATCTGATGCAGTAAAACATTGTTCGTTTTTAATCAGTTTCAAGCATAAAACACAAGACAGGAAAACTACCGGGCATCGGAATGGTGCCCGGATTTTCTTTGCTCTTTTATAAAATAGGTACAACCGTCCAATATCATTGTACTTCTTGTTCTGATCAGTGTAAAATATCTTTGTAAAGCTTTTTAAGGATTCGGAAAAAGATTATTCCACAAATAATTAGAAACTTTTTCTTCCAATTTCTAATCAATACATTCTGATAATTTTGAGTTTCTTTATTCTCTCAAAATGTTTCGTGTTAAGTGTCGCAATTGGAATATCATGCGTAAGAGCAGTGGCACCAATCAAAATATCAGCTAAATCGATCATTTTGTTGTCTTTTAATAAATCGAGATATATGGCAATGGCTTTTTCAGAACATGACTTATCAAAAGAAAGTATTTTCAAATTGTCACTTAAATTTCCCCAATATGCTGTATGTGACTGTCTGTTTCCGATCCCTATTTCATAATTTGTGATGGATGAAATACAAAAATTATCCTCTGTTTGAGATAAATGATAAAACAATGTCTTTTCTTTATTCTTTTTTCGAAATAATTCAATTAATATGGAAGAATCCAGCAAAATCATGAAACTCTGGACTTATTGATATGACTTCTGGCTTGCTCGTATTCCTTCAATTCGGAATCAGTCCATGTTGGTGCCTGCAAAATTAGCTGCTCTAATGATTTTCCTGTTTTTTCGGCAGAAATTTCTCTTTGCAGCGTTTCGGTTAACTTCTCAATATCCTTTCTGGGCAATTGCCTGATCAACCTAAGAATCTGATTATAATTTATATTCACACTCAATTCCATTTTACAAACATTTTAAGCAAATTTAATAAAAAGTCTTTTATAAAAGTTAACCACTCAATTTTAACTGCTTGGGGTTCAAATATAGAAAGACGAAGAAATTCATGTGAATTCCGTGATATATTTCAGTCTTTAAATACATTATAAATCTCCCAAAACCCTTGAATACATTTCAAATACAACACTATTGAATTGTTACCTGTAAGAATAGTGATTTAACCGGAATTAAGAAACCATGGTAAATTTCACCGAAAATTCCTCGCTCCTCCACCAACATTCAAAACAAATCTTTGCAATTAAATGTTGCAGAGATTCTCCTGGCTGCAAACTACAACTGAATCAGCAGCACGGTATGCTTTTCGTCGCGGATAATATCCACTGAAATGGTTTGCCCGGCTTCCAGTGATTGCAGCCGGCTCATGTAGTCGTATATATTTCCCACTTTTTTTCCGTCGATGGCAGTAATGATGTCGCCTTTTTGCATGCCGCCCAAATCGGCCGGTTTTCCTTTTGTTACGGCATCTATACGCAAACCACGGTCTTCCAGTCCGGCATAATCGGGCATAATGCCCAGCGAAACCTTAAACCGCCCTCCCCTGCTCCGCTGGAATTTGGCTCCAGCCTCCTGAAATGTCAGCGTACCGTCGCGGTCTGCAACCTCCCGAATCAGCAGGGTTGCAAATTCAGCTACCTGCTTTGTTCCCTCATAGTTAATCGCTTCAGCACTGTCGTAAGGTGTGTGGTAATCGGAATGGGCACCTGTGGAGATAAAAAACACCGGAATATCCTGCAGGTAAAACGAAGCATGGTCTGACGGCCCCACTCCCTCGCCCGAAAATGCCAGATTAAAACCGGGGTTCAGCCTGTTAATCAGCTCTTCGGTTTCCTTTGCGGTTTGTGTTCCGCCAAAGCTTAACGCATTGCTCACCGAATCGAGCCTTCCCACCATATCGAAATTAAACATGGCCACCATTTTTTCCGTGGAAACCGGCGGTTTTTTTACAAAAGCTTTGGAGCCGATCAATCCCATCTCCTCGGCACCAAATGCAACGAAGAGCACGCTTCTCCGGTTTTTCTTTTCGCCTGCCAGCTTTTCCGCCAGTTCAATCACAGCCGCCACTCCCGAAGCATTGTCGTCGGCGCCATAGTGAACGGCCACGGTGTCAAGCGCCCGGGAACCCGAGCCCTGGCCGCCTGTTCCCAAATGATCGTAATGCGCGCCCACCACAACGTATTCATCCTTCAGCTGCACATCGTTTCCGGGAAGAAGCGCTGCAACATTCTGCGAAGTGGTTTTTTCCATCTCAATATCTGTTGTTACATCAACAATGGCTTTACTTTCAACCGAGACAGATGTATTCCCGGTTTTCATTTCCGTCTCAAGGCTTTCAATGGTTTGACCGGTTTCCTTCAGAATCTGATTGGCAACAGCCCGGGTAACCTGGATGACCGGAATGGAATACCGGCTCACATTCTTATCGAAAAACAACGGCGACAATTCATCGTTCTCGCTGAACGCAGTGCCCGCCACCAGAATTAATCCGGCTGCATTTTTATCGGCTGCTTTCAATGCTTTGGCCCGCTCCGAAGAGAATTCCACAAACGGACTCTGCGGATTTTCCAAATCAGGATCACCCTGAAGCACCAGCAGCCATTTACCCGCAACTTCAGCACTTTCGAAATCATTCCAGGTTAAGGTGTCTTTTTCCACCTCCAGCCCGTATCCGGCAAAAACAACCGGCGCTTCAACCCTGGCATTGGCAGAAAAAGCATACGGCGAAAAATCAACCTCAACCGCAAAAGATTCTTCATTTACCTTCAACAAATTGCCATCTCCCAACCGGGCTGAAGTAACCAGTTCAAACTTCTGTAAACCATTGTCGAACAAGAGTTGCAGACCTGCATGTTCAAACTGCCGGCGAATAAACTGCGCAGCCAGACTGTCGCCCGGTTCACCTGCCTTTCTTCCCTGAAGCGAATCAGATGCCAGAAAATAAACCGTCTCCTGCAGCTCTTCAACAGTAATTTCGGGATTGAATTTTCCCGCACATGAAACTGCTGTGATTAAAATTATTGTGTAAAAAATATTTTTCATCGGGTACTTTTTTTGTTCAAACCGGGCTTTGTAAACCATCGGTTTTCCTGTTAAAAATTATCGTAATAATACACAATATTCAGCGTATTAAAAAGGAGTTGTGTATATTTACCACCACTAAAAGAAGGGGGATTACATTGATTTCATTCGGAATAAAATACTGGCTGGTTTTCATTCTTATTGTTCTGATTGGTGCCGCAGGAGTTGCGGTTTTTCTGTATTTCAGGAACAGCAGATCGAGCGAACTCACCCGGAAACAGCAAATTTTGTTAACTGTACTGCGTTTCTTTTCCACAGCCCTCATTGCGTTTCTGTTGTTATCGCCGTTTTTGAAAAACCTGAAAAAAATAGTGCAAAATCCGGTTATCATTGCGGCATGGGACAACTCGGGTTCGGTAATTTCAACTGCCGATTCGGCACAACTTGCACAGGAAATTCTTCAGGTAAAAAACAGGATAACCAGCGAGCTGGGAAATGACTACACATTAATCAATTACACCTTCGGACAGGAAACCGGGCTGGACGGGGAGCTGAATTTTTCAGAAAAAAAATCGGATTACAGCAACCTGTTTACCACGCTGGCCAACAACCACTTTAACGAAAACGTCGGCGCCCTGTTGCTGGCAGGTGATGGCATTTACAATCAGGGCAAAAACCCGGTGAACATGCAGGAAAACATTCCATTCCCGGTCTTTTCCATCGGATTGGGCGACACCACCGAATACACCGATGCGCGGATTCAGGGAATCAGAGCAAACCGCACCTCATTTTCGGGCAACCGTTTTCCGGTGGAAGCAGATGTGCGCTTTTCGAAACTGAAAGGCCGGTCGCTGAGGCTTACTGTGCACCAGGGAGAAACAGAAGTTGCCCAAACGGTGATCACTCCGGCAAACGATGATTATTTCCAGTCACACCAGTTTATTCTTGACGCCGGCGAACCGGGACTGAAACATTTTTCAGTAACCATTGAAACAGCTGAAAACGAAAGAAATACCAAAAACAATACCGCCCGTTTTGTGGTGAATGTATTGGAAAACAAACAAAAAATTCTGATTCTTTCCGACGGATATCATCCCGATATCGGTGCCATTAAAAACACCCTCGAACAACAAAAATCATATGAAGTTGCGGTTTTCACCGAAGATCCGTATCCCTCCAACCTGTCCGATTTTAATCTGGTAATTCTGAATCAGTTGCCCACCTCCGGAAAATCACTGGCCAGCCTTTTTGAAAACGATGCCAACAAGCGTGTTCCGCTGCTTTTTATTGTGGGCAGCAAAACCTTTCTGCCGCAATTGAATGCATTAAACCATGGTGCTGCGGTGCAACCCCGCGCCGGATCGGGTGAAGAAGCGCAGGCTGTCATCAATCCGGCGTATGCAACGTTTACTTTAAGCGAAAACTTCAGGGAAGTACTGGAAAAATTCCCGCCATTGGTAGTTCCGTTTGCCAACTATCAGCTGGAGCCGGAATTCAATGTATTGTTGTATCAAAAAGTAAAAAACATAGAAACAGGAATGCCTCTGCTTGCCACTGGTGTTTTAAACGGGAAAAAAACCGGGTTTCTATTTGGGGAAGGAATCTGGAGATGGAGGCTGAACAACTACTTTCAGAATCAGAGTCATTCCCAGTTTAACGAAATGGTGAACCAACTGGTGCAGTACCTTGCCCTGCGTGAAAATGAAGACAATTTTATTGTGGATTTTGAACCGGTATATTCCGAAATCGACCCGGTTATTCTGGATGCAGAAGTTTACAACGATGTGTTTGAACGCATTACTTCCGAGGAGGTTACAATTGTTATTGAAAACGAACAGGGCGATGAACTGGATTTCACCTTCGATGTGCGCGGAAATGGTTATCATCTAAATGCCGGTGTTTTACCTGTCGGGAATTACAGCTTTATTGCCGAAGTTACCATTGGAAACCAGTCCTATACCGAAACAGGCAACTTTACGGTAACCGGAGTAAACATTGAAAACATTGTAACTCAGGCCAATCACCGGATGTTATACCAGCTTGCTGCGCAAACAGGCGGGGCATTTTACACCGGCAACCAGGTTGACCAGGCAATAGATGCGCTTAAAAAAAGTAACAACCTGAAACCCATCAGCTATTTTCAGGAAATGGTGACCGAACTGCTAAACCTTCGCTGGA
>CAZCPH010000138.1:0-8136 GCA_964500105.1 uncultured Mariniphaga sp.
AACGCTACGTTTTTATGTTGCTGAAAGCGGGTGAAATACGCAGCCAGGATTCGTTGGAAGCAGCCAAAATTCAGGAGCTGCATCTGGCTCATTTAAACAAAATGAGTGAATCGGGAAAACTGGTTGTAGCAGGACCATTTGAAAACGGAGGCGAAAACCGCGGACTTCTCATTTTCGATGTGGAAACTGTCGATGAAGCATTGAAACTTGAAGAAGAGGATCCTGCAGTGAAATCGGGCCGCTTAAAAATGGAGGCCTTTTACTGGTGGGGAGCAAAAGGAACAATAATTCAATAAAAAAACCGGCATTCAGAACACCGGTTTCTCTTTATTAAACATACAATTTTAGGCTGTTTTCAGGCTGATTTTGCTTGTTCGGAAGCGCACCCCTCGCGGTATTCGGCAATAATTTGTTTCACCTGCGTTGGCGCAACCCGTCCAAAAACCTTTTCTCCCACCATTACAACGGGCGCTAAACCACAGGCCCCAACACAACGAAGACAGTTCAGCGAAAACTTTCCGTCGGCAGTCGATTCGCCAACCTCCACTTTTAACTGCCGCTTGAATTCGCTCAGCACCTGTTCAGCTCCCCTCACATAACAAGCGGTACCCATACAAATGGAAATGGGGAATTCACCTTTGGGAATCATCGTAAAATAGCTGTAAAAAGTCACCACTCCGTAAACCTTCGCAACCGAGGTATTCAACTCTTTTGCAATTACTTCCTGCACTTCGGCGGGCAGGTAACCCAGCTTATGCTGCACCTTGTGTAAAACGTTTATCAGCTCACCTTCGCTGTTATTAAACTCAGTGCAAACATCCTTTATAATTTGAATGGTATTTTCTGCAAGTTTTATTTTTGGCATGATGTTTAATTTTTATGTTCTGTCAAAATATTCGGTATGCAATAAATGGTGCGCTTTTTCGCTCATCGGTTTACCCAAAAATTCTTCATAAAGCTGAATGATGTATGGGTTTTCGTGCGATTTTCGAATCTTTTTATTGCTGTCTTCCTGATAAATGGCCATCTGCCGTTTTTTCAGAATTTCTGCATTTCCGTGATGATAAGGCTGACCGCCACCACCTATACAGCCACCGGGGCAACTCATAATTTCAATAGCATGAAATTCGCTTTCGCCCGATTCTACTTTCTCAAGCAAGCGGCGGGCATTCCCCAAACCATGGGCAATACCAATTCTAAGCGGAAATCCGGCAAAATCAATCGTTGCCTGCCGTATGCCGTCCATTCCGCGCAGCTCGTTGAAATCGACTCTGGGTAAAGGCTTTTTGGTGTACAATTCGTAGGCTGTTCTGACTGCCGCTTCTATTACACCACCGGTTGTGCCAAAAATAACGCCGGCACCGGTTGATTCGCCCAATGGCAAATCGAACTCTTCGTTAGGCAGTTTATTGAACTCGATGTTGGCCAGTTTAATCAGTCCTGCCAGCTCGCGGGTGGTGATTGCATAATCCACATCCGGATTGTCATTCACTTTAAACTCATCGCGGCCACATTCGTACTTTTTGGCCACACACGGCATAATGGAAACCACCACCAGATCTTCGCGTTTCACACCCATTTTTTCTGCAAAATAGGTTTTGGCAATGCTGCCAAACATTTGCTGAGGAGACCGGGCCGTTGAAGGAATATCTTTCAGTTGAGGAAACTGGTGTTCAAAAAACTTCACCCAGGCCGGGCAGCAGGAAGTAAGAATAGGCAGCTTAACACTCTTGTCGCCTTCCAGAAAACGCGAAAGCCGGTTAAGCATTTCGGTTCCTTCTTCCATAATGGTAAGGTCGGCAGCAAAATCGGTATCAAAAACATAATCGAAACCCAACCTGCGCAACGAAGCCACCAACTTACCGGTTACAAGTGTTCCGGGCTCCAGGCCAAACTCTTCGCCTAAAGCAGCACGCACTGCCGGTGCAGTTTGCACAATCACCGTTTTCGAAGGATCGGAAAGTGCTCTTACAACATGCGCAGTCTGGTCCACTTCGGTTAATGCACCCGTTGGACAAACGGCAACACACTGCCCGCAATAGGTGCAAACCGAATGGTCGAGGTTCATTTCAAACGCCGGCGAAACTACTGCATTAAAACCGCGGTTTATGGCAGAAAGAACGCCAACGGTCTGCACTTCGTTACACATCATTTCGCAGCGGCGGCACATAATGCACTTGTCCACATCGCGAATTATGGCAGGCGAAGTATCTTCGCGGTATGTAGATTGTTCGCCTTTATAATGAATTTCCCTGATACCCAGATGATGCGCCATATCCTGCAATTCGCATTTTCCCGACTTGGCACAGATCAGGCAATCTGCCGGATGGTCTGAAAGGATAAGCTCCAATACGGTTTGGCGTGCATTTATCACTCTGATAGAATGCGAATTAATCACCATTCCGTCAGCCACTTCGGTGCAACAGGCAGGTGCCAGGTTTCTGCGGCCTTCCACCTCCACCACGCAAATTCGGCAACCACCGGGTTTGTTTTCAATATTCAAATCGTCGAGCTTCATGTGGCAAAGTGTTGGAATATGTATGCCTGTGCTGGAAGCCGCTTCCAAAATGGTAATCCCTTTTTGAACGACTACCGGTTTATTATCAATGGTTAAATGTACTGTATCCATAATTTCTGTTTTTCGCTATGAAAGTTTAATTGCATTGAATTTGCATTTCTCGTAACACACGCCGCATTTAATACAAAGCGACTGATCGATATAGTGTGGTTGCCTGCGCTCGCCGGTAATTGCTCCAACCGGACAATTACGAAAACACAGTGTACAGCCTGTACACAAATCTTCAATAATGTCATACTTCAGCAGTGCCTTACACTGACCCGACGGACATCTCTTTTCGTTTACGTGAGCCAGATACTCATCTTCAAAATTAAGAATGGTTGATAAAACCGGATTGGGCGATGTTTGCCCAAGCCCGCAGAGCGAAGTATCTTTAATAACATTACTGAGCAATTTCAGCCGTTCAATATCAACTTCCTCCCCATTACCATTGGTAATTTTCTCCAAAATTTCGTACAGGCGTTTGTTCCCGATGCGGCAGGGCGAGCATTTTCCGCAAGACTCTTCCAGTGTAAATTCGAGGTAGAACTTAGCGATTCCCACCATACAATCGTCTTCATCCATCACAATCATTCCGCCTGACCCCATCATGGACCCGGCTGCCAGCAAATTGTCATAATCAATCGGAGTATCCAAAAAATCTTTGGTTAAGCAACCGCCTGAAGGGCCTCCGGTTTGAACAGACTTAAATTTCCTTCCGTCCTTAATTCCTCCTCCAATGTCGTAAATTACTTCACGGAGCGTTGTTCCCATGGGCACTTCAATCAACCCAACATTGTTAATTTTCCCGGCCAGGGCAAAAACTTTGGTTCCTTTTGAGTTTTTGGTTCCTATTTTATTAAACCAGCTTGCCCCTTTATTGACAATAACCGGCACATTGGCAAAAGTTTCCACATTGTTTACGTTGGTGGGTTTGCCCAGATAACCCGAAACCGAAGGGAAAGGAGGTTTAAAAGTAGGTTCTCCGCGCAACCCTTCCATGGAGTGAATAAGCGCTGTTTCCTCTCCGCACACAAAAGCACCGGCACCTAATCTGATATCGATTTCGAAATTGAAACCTGTACCCAGAATATCTTTACCCAGCAACCCGTATTCACGCGCCTGTGTTAATGCAGTTCTCAACCGCTCGATGGCCAGCGGGTATTCAGCTCTGATGTAAACCAGACCCTTGTCAGCGCCAATGCAATAACCGCAAATGGCCATGGCTTCAATTACCGAATGGGGATCGCCCTCGAGAATGGAGCGGTCCATAAATGCTCCGGGGTCGCCTTCATCGGCATTGCATACCACAAACTTCTGGTCGGCTTCCGATTTTCGGGTAATTTCCCATTTTAAACCGGTTGGGAATCCGCCGCCCCCGCGGCCGCGCAAACCCGAATCCTTCATCTCCTGAATCACTTGTTCAGGCGACAGTTCGGTAAGGCATTTACCAAGCGCCATGTAACCATCGCGCGAAATGTACTCGTCAATATTCTCGGGATTGATGAATCCACAGTTTCGCAAAGCAATACGCAACTGTTTTTTATAGAAATCCATTCCCTTAGTGTCGCTGATTTTCTCGCTGGTAATCGGGTCTTTGTAAAGCAAACGCTGAAGAGGGCGCCCTTTTATAAGATGCTCTTTCACAATCTCTTCGGTGTCTTCAGGTTTCACTCCCACGTAAAAAGTATTGTCGGGCAACACTTTAACAATGGGACCTTTTTCGCAAAAACCAAAGCAGCCGGTAAAAACCACCTGAACATCGTCTTCCAGTCCGGTTTCCTCAATCCAGTGCTTCAGCGATTTTTTTATCTCGTCACTTTCTGCTGCCTTACAGCCGGTTCCGCCGCAAATCAGCAGGTGCATTCTGTAATCGGTCATATCTGATAGGTTGAAAATTGTTAATACTTAATCGTCAATTGTTTTGAATGTCAGCGGAATAACGCCATCGATAAGTTCACCCCGTTTAATGTAAACGTCGATAATTTCTTCGGCTTTTACCTTATTTACATACCCAAAAACTACCGGATCTTTTCCCGGAAGGGTGATTTCCACTGTGGGTTCGGCATAGCAGTATCCCATGCATCCGGTTTGAGTAACTATTGCATCGATAGCCTGCTGTTCCAGTTCATCCACAAAATACTTCATGGTCTCTTTTGCGCCCGAAGCAATTCCGCAGGTTGCCATACCCACTTTCACCTGAACAACGCGTTCGGGATGGTCACTATTTTCTCTTAATTTGATTTTCGACTGAACCTCTTCTTTAACTTTCCGAAGGTCTGCCAGTGTTTTTATTTTTGTCATAGTTGAAATGGTTTTTAATTTACTTACTTGCTTTTATCTCTTCAAGGTTATTTTTTATCAGTTCCAAAATGGCTTCACGCACTTCTTTTTGCTGGATCGAAACCCCTTCCACCATTGCTCTTATTTCCTCCGAATCGATTTCAAATGAGCCGTTTACAGCCTGGTGTTTGTAAACCAAACGAATTGACGGATTGCTCAAAACAGTTAAATACCAAACGGTTCCGATGTCGCCCAACGGAGGCCGGTCGAGATGATTGTGCAAAAACACAGCCTGAACTTTTGTTCCTTTTCCCGGTTCAGAACTGATCGTTAACCATCCGCCCGCTGCTTCAGCATTTTGCTTTAAAAGCGGCAACCCCAATCCCACTTTTCTGGTGTTTCGCGATGTAAAGAACGGATTGACTGCCTGCTCTGCAACTTCCCTGCTCATTCCGCAGCCGTTATCGTTTATTTCGAGCTTGTAAAGGTTGTTAAAAAGCTCTTCGTTAACAATGATTTCAATCAACGTTGCCTTTGCGCGCACCGAATTCTGAACTATATCAAGCACATGGTCGGAAATGGTTTTCATGGCAGTTCGCAAAATCGGTTATCTTCCTGGTTCAATGCTTTTTTTATTTCGGAAAAGCTGATTCCCTCCATATTCAAAACGCTGTAAATTTCGCCAATTTGTTCGGGATAATGTGCATCGGAATTGCGAATAAAGGCTGTTTTATTTTCTATAACATATTGTTCTTTAACATGTTTTTCTGAACCATGTCTTGAAAGCCCCAGAGCATCGTACTTTAACGAGGGTGGAATGAATCCGAGCTGGCTTAATATTCCGTTAACAGACCGGTCAATATGGGCGGGAATAAAAATCCCGTTCAACTCGTAAACCTGTTTTTGTATGGTATCAATTCCTGCCTTCAGCGCTGCCGGTAAAAACCAGGGAACCATCTCCAGAATATTCTCATCCTCATCAATTACCGGCTGGTAACCGTAATACTCTTCAGAATTGGGTATGCGCGTTAAATTATCTTCTATAAAATTCTGGAAATGAATCACCTGTTCTTCTTCTTCAAAAAATACCAGGCAGTGCACTTCCTCGCGTGTTGTAACTTCGGCTCCGGTTAATGTGTAAATTCCTGCTTCTTCAGCCAGCTTTTTAACCAGTAAAGCGTGTCGGGTCGAATTATGATCGGTAATTCCAATAATATCCAAACCGGCTGCTTTGGCTCTGTTCACAATGGCCTGCGGTGTCATATCCAAACTGGCACAGGGCGAGAGTAACGTGTGAATATGTAAATCGGCCCTGTACTTGTTCATGTAACAGATTTTAGATGTTCGCAGAAATATTGAGAAAGACGTAAACAGATGGTTGTTCTGTTTTTATAAATTCAAATCGGCCCAGAGTCTTCCGGCCATTTCGAAAGTTTCCAATCCGGTTCCCAGCAAAGGAATGCCTTCTTCCCTGCTTCGTTCAAGCGTCTCTTCATCGGGTTCAAGATTCTTAACCAAAACCACTGCTGCCAAATCTTTCAGTGATGCTATAGCTGCCACATTCTGATGTGTCTGGAGTGTTATCCAAACTTCGTTTTCTGCGGCATTTCCCATAACATCGCTCAGCAGGTCAGAAACATAGCCACCCGAAACTTCTTTATCGAGACGCTCTTCTCCGGCGAAAACTCTCAGGTCGTATTTTTTTACCAGTTCAGAAACCTTCATTTCGTCCTCCTTTTTTATTGCAATCGGCCTCAAAGCGTTTTTCTCCCCAGGTTTTCTCCAGGTTTCTGTACGCTTTGTCCGGTTTTATTTTCTGCTCTTTAACAAATTTATTCTGAAGAAATACACAACTGGACATCCGGGCTTTTCCCAACACAATGTCTTCGGCAAGAGCGTGACAGTTTGGTGCGCCGCAACCGCCGCAGTCAATTCCCGGCAGCTGGCACAAAATGTCGTTAATCCTCTTCATTTTCTCCAGCGCCCGTGCGCGGTTTTCATCCAGCACAAATACCGGTTTGGGTTCAATTTTTTCCGAAACCAGTTTCTTTTTTATGCTTTCCTTGTCCCATCCGTCGGTTGAAATCTGACTGGCGCGGGGATAACGGGCTGCCCGTTTCTGCAAACGTTCCACTGTAAGAAACCGGTTTCCGGAAAGCAAAATACCACCGGCACATCCCTGGTTGCACGACTTCAACTCCAAAAAATCGAAATGCGGTACTTCATCGTTTTCAAGGCGTTCCAAAAAATTCACAACGTTCAGAATTCCGTCGATTGCCATTGACTTCTTTTTGTACCACGAAGTTTCCCCGCGCGGCAGGCTCCATAAAATCCCTTCTCTGCTCAGGTATTTTCTGAATTCAGTAGTATCAGTCATTTCCCATGCAGGGATTAGTTTCATTATCCGGTTGTACACATCCTTCATGTTAATTATGCCCGTTACAATTGATTCTTTTTCGGCTACGGGCTGGTTTACTGCAGCCATTTTTGCCGAGCAGGGCGAAACATAAAAAATCCCGATTTCGTTTTCTTTAGCTCCCTGTTTTTTCAGCTGCTCTATGGCAAAATGGGCAGCCAAATCGTGCGGAGCCTTTCTGCGGGAAACGTTTTGTACCAGCGATGGATATTTGCACTGAATTAGCCGAACAACTGCCGGACAAAATGAAGAAATCAACGGTCCGTCAGCCACTTCCCTGCTGCTTTCACGAACCGATTCCATCAGCCATTCAACAGGCTGTTCTACCTCAAAAATATGCGTGAACCCGAGCTTTAGCAGCGCTTCGTATATTTGACCTTCGCTGTAAATTTCAGGAAACTGACCAATGTAAACCGCCGGGAACAACACCACCCGGTATTTGTACTTGTAAAGCAGGTTCAAATCATCCTGTACTACATAAATTGCCTCCACCGGGCACGCCCGCAGGCAGTTGCCGCAATCCACGCAGCGTTCGGCATCAATAACAGCAACACCGTTAACGATTCGGATGGCTTCTGTGGGACAACTTTTCATACAGTGGGTGCAGCCAAAACATTTTGCCGTATCCACCTTCAATGCATGATATTTTGTTTTTTCACTCATGAATAATAGCACCTGAAAGTTACTGTTGTTCCTTCGTCAACACGACTTACAATATTCAATTCATCGGTATTCTTCTGAATGTTCGACAACCCCATGCCGGCACCAAATCCCATTTCACGCACCTCTTTCGATGCGGTTGAAAAACCCGGCTGCATGGCTTGCTCAATATTTTCAATTCCGGGGCCACGGTCTGAAATCACCACAAGAATATCATTCT
>CAZCPH010000139.1:0-8130 GCA_964500105.1 uncultured Mariniphaga sp.
AGTTCTTTTTTGGTTTTTTCCGCATCGCCTTCGCCAGAAAAAACTCCGGCAGCATTAATTTTTGCATTGAAAGCCATCCGGTAATCGGGATTCATTCGTGTCACTTTCCGGTAAGCTTCTGCAGCTTTCATGGGTTGGTCGAGTTCTTCGTAAAGCTGGGCTTCGATATATTGCAGGCGGGCTTTTTGTTTTTTCCAGAATATTTTACTCAGGGCAATATCTATAAATTTGATGGCTTCGGCAAATTCCTTTTGTTTGACGTAATAGTCGGCAGTAGCCACTGCCAGGTCCTGTTCCAGATTCCGGGGGAAATCGGTGTTGTTTTGAACCGCCTGAATTACTTCTGAGGCTTCTGAAAAACGTTCAAGCTCTGAGTAACTTCTGATAAGCCAGATTTGAGCTTCATGCCGGGCATCGCCATCGGGGTATTTTCGCATGATATATGAAAGGTTGTCGATAGCAGCCATAAAGTTGTGCTGGTAAAAATAGGCCTTTCCCATTAACAGGTAGCTGTCGTCAACCCACGGGTTAAATTCTTCCTGGCTGGCAAACTCCTGGTACCGGCGTGTTCTGCGTTTACGGCGTTTTGGTTTTTCGGTAATCGAATGAATTTCAATTAGTTTCGATGCTTTTATTACGGCATTGTCCATGTCTGATTTTACCAGATTGGCTGCAGACGGGTCGCTCTCTTTGTAAATAGGAAGCATTCGGGTAAAATCGTCTTCAATACTGGTTTCTATCCGTTCAACTCCTGCTTTCAGGCTTTCATTTCCGTTAAAATAGACGTTGTATTGCGATGTAACATTATGGTACGTGCGGGAAGCAAGCGTGTTCTTTTCGGTAGAACACCTTTGGTATAATGGCATCAGGAGCAGCAGGCCTATGGTATGTAGTAAAAATCGCTTCAAAAAAAGTTTTTAAGTGGCTTAAGGAATAAACTAAGATTTCGCCAGAATATTGTCATCTTCAATCCCAATTTTATTCCGTTTCATAAAGGCACAAAAATAATAATTTTTACAGGCCTGCTGCCGTAAAAAACGGTTATGTTCTGTTCAGAAAACCGTAGGCTATTTCCGGGTAATTTTTACTTTTTTGGTTGGCGCCCGTTCAATGTTCCGGATATGCACCTGGTGAGCCACATTTTTGGCTACTTCAGCAAATGCCATTCCGGTAATTGAATCGGTATCGGCAGCAACAGGAGTTCCGCGGTCGCCTCCTTCTCGAATGCTCTGAACTATAGGAATTTGCCCCAAAAGTTTCAGCCCCAGTTTGTCTGCAAGCCGTTTGCCGCCATCTTGTCCGAAAATGTAATACCGGTTGTTGGGAAGCTCATCCGGAGTAAACCACGCCATATTTTCCACGAGTCCTAAAACCGGTACGTCAATGGATTTGCTCTGGAACATACTAGCACCACGAATTACGTCGGCCAGTGCAACATCCTGCGGAGTGGTAACAATTACCGCTCCGGTTACCGGAAGTGTTTGAACCAGAGTGAGGTGAATATCGCTGGTTCCCGGTGGCAGATCGATGAGCATGTAATCGAGTTCACCCCAGTTGGCATCCATAATTAACTGCTTTAGTGCATTGGATGCCATCGGTCCGCGCCAGATTATGGCGTTGTCGGTTTCCACAAAAAAGCCAATGGAAAGGAATTTCACTCCGAACTTCTCCACCGGGTTAATCAAATCGCGGCCATCAATTTTTTCGCCTGTTGGGCGATCGTATTCTGCTCCAAACATTTTAGGAATGGAAGGCCCGAAGATATCGGCGTCAATCAGACCCACCTTTGCACCTGCATTGGCAAGTGCCACAGCAAGGTTAACGGCAACAGTTGATTTTCCGACACCGCCTTTCCCCGAGGCCACGGCAACAATATTTTTAACACCCGGCAAAACGGGGCGTTCCATGTTGTGTATAAATTTTACTGTGATGTTGTCTTCAATTTCAACGTGTTCGCCTAAATATTCCTGAACGGCTTTTTCACACGCCAAAACGAGCGGCTCAATATTTGGGTCGTTGCTTTTCTGGAATACCAGCGAAAAACTTACCCGCTGGCCGGCAATCCGTATTTCCTGAACCATATCCAGTGAAACCACATCTTCATCGCTGCCGGGATATTTTACATTTCGAAGCGCATCAGTTACATTTTTGGGAACAATTAATTTTCGAGGTATATCATTCATGATTATTATTTTTTATGGACTACAAAATTAAAAAATATCTTTTGGTATTTTAAATAATTTACGTTGAGTTGATTTCTGTTCAAATTCAAAGAATTGAGTGAACAAGATGATTCTGAAATTATTCTAACTTTGTTGACGAAAGATTGAAACAGGTAATTTAGCAGCAGTTTAACAATGGATAACAATCAGTTTGTCAGGTATTTTTCAGAAGAATCGCTTTGGAAGAAAATCAAAAATTACTCGAAAACAGCAGGAGCGACCGTTATTTACGGAGTTTTGCTGTTATTCTATGTAATGAAAGATAAAAATGTAGCCATGAAAAAGAAACTTTCCATTGCTGCTGCTTTGGGCTATTTTATCCTTCCCACCGATGCCATTTTCGACCTGACTCCACTTATCGGATATTCCGATGATTTGGGCGTACTGCTGTTTGCATTAACCCAGGTTTCCACGAGTATTACTCCAGAAATAAAAGAGAAAGCACGAAACAAGCTGGCCGAATGGTTTGGCGAAATTAGCGATGAAGAGTTGCAGGAACTGGAAAGCAAGATTTTTTAAATTCTGCAATCATTTTTAAGCACAAATGATTTCAATTACCTTTGGCCCCCAAAATCCGCACAAATGATAGACTTTACACTTTTACAATGGCTCCTGTTGTTTTGCTGTGCCATGTTTATCGGGA
The DNA here is from genome assembly GCA_964500105.1 of uncultured Mariniphaga sp. GTDB lineage: Bacteria > Bacteroidota > Bacteroidia > Bacteroidales > Prolixibacteraceae > Mariniphaga. The sequence goes on from CAZCPH010000139.1 coordinate 2,866, forward strand.
TGTCGAAAGTAGGCGTACCGGGTGTGTCATTGATTGCAGTTCCCATTCTGGCCATAATTTTTGGCGGAAAGGCGTCAACCGGAATTTTGCTTCCTGTTTTAATGATGGCCGACTGGTTTGGCGTAGGTTACTATCACCGGCATGCACAGTGGAAATACCTCTGGAAGTTGCTTCCCTGGGCGTTTGTGGGAGTGGGAATAGCCCTTTGGGTAGGCGAGGTTGTAAATGATGAATGGTTTAAAAACATCATGGCAATTCTGGTATTTGTTTGTATTGGCCTGATGTTGTGGAAAGACCGGCAGAAAGGCAGCAATTTTTTCCCGGACACCTGGTGGTTTGCTGCATTGATGGGAGTTTTGGGAGGTTTTGCCACCATGATTGGCAATGTTGCCGGACCTATTTTTGCCATTTATCTGCTGGCTATGCACCTGCCTAAAAACAGTTTCATCGGCACCGGAGCCTGGTTTTTTCTCATCATCAATATCAGCAAATTTCCATTGCATATTTTTGTGTGGAAAACCATTAGCTGGCAAACACTCAAACTGGATTTGATTTTGCTTCCCGGAATTGCGCTGGGTGCATTTTTGGGCGTTTGGCTGGTGAAAAAAATTCCCGACAAAACCTACAGGGCATTTGTTTTTATTGTAACCGCCTTGTCTGCTTTTTTATTGCTTATTTAGCCAGTCTGATAAAGCAGTTCAGCCTGATTTTATACATTTGCACAAACCGAACAGAGAACTTGGAATCAAAACAAAACGAATTTCCGAAGACATGGAACCGCTTATAAATTATTTTAAGGACATAGAAATCAGGAATGTATTGGATGTTGGAACCGGTACCGGCGCGTTTATTCACGTGTTAAGAAAGATTTTCCCAAAAGCAAGAATCACCGGTGTCGATCCCAATCAGAAGTCGCTTGCCACAGCCCGCAAATACCATCCGGATGTAACTTTTCTTGGAATGGAGGCAGAAAAGTTGAATTTTAACGACAACACGTTCGATGCGGTAAGCATATCCATGGCTTTGCACCATTTACCCAAAGTGAAAAAGGGACTTAAGGAGATAAAACGAGTCGTAAAGCCTGATGGTTATATTATTATCAGTGAAAATATTAGCGACAATCTCAATCCGGCGCAGGAAGTGCACAAAATGTACCATCATTTTCGCAGTCGTATCGACCGACTTACCGGAACATTTCACCGAAAAACATTTACCAAAGATGCCATTTTACAAATGCTGAAGGTAGCAGAACTGCCAGTCCAGTTCTTTTTTGAGCAGCGAAGAAATGTGAATCTGGCAGAAAATGAAACTCAACTTGAAGAGCGTGTGGAAAAGATGAAACTGATGCTGGAAAAAATAAAAGACCGGCCCGAATATGAAATCTTGTTGCCACAAATTGAAGAATTCAGAACCCGGGCGCTCAAATACGGGTTTCAGCCGGCAACCAACCTGGTGATAGTCATCCGAAAAAAAATAATTCGCTAACCTTTTAAAGCCTCCGCTCCGCTTACAATTTCCAGTATTTCGTTGGTGATTGATGCCTGGCGAACTTTGTTGTATTGCAAGGTCAGTTCTTTGAGTAAATCGGTGGCATTGTCGGTTGCCTGATGCATGGCCGTCATGCGGGCACCGTGTTCAGCTGCATGAGAGTCGAGCAATGCCTTGTAAAACTGTATTTTAAGGCTTTTGGGAATCAGCTCCTGAATCATATACTCTTTTGAAGGCTCGAAAATATAATCGTAGAATTGTTTTTTGGTATCTTCGGTTTCCATCTCAACAGGCAGAAACTGTTCCGTTTTATTGATTTGTGAGGCAGCATTTAAAAACTGATTGTAAACCAGTTCAACCTTGTCGTATTTTTCATCGGCAAAATTTTTCATAATCTGTTCTGCAATCACAGAAACATGCTCAAAATTCAGGGAATCAAATATTTCGTTGTGGCTTTCCACAATTCTCATTCCTCTGAGTTTAACATGCTTTTCTGCTTGTTTGCCGATGCAAATAAAACTTATGTTGCCTGCCTGCCACTGAAGATTGTATTTGGTTTGCACAAGTTCAATGGCTTTTTTGGCAATATTCATATTGAAGCCGCCACACAATCCGCGGTTCGATGAAATCAATACAATCAGAATTTTTTCGGGTTCGCGCTGCCGGGTGTAAACAGATTCATCAGCTTCTTCGAGGCTCGATCCCAGTGATACCAGTATTTGATGCAGTTTTTTTTCGTAAGGGCGAATCTGCAGAATAGCATCCTGCGCTTTTTTCAGCCTTGCTGCCGAAATCATCTTCATTGCACTGGTAACCTGCCGGGTGGTTTTAACCGATGATATGCGTGTCCTTATTTCTTTTAACCCTGCCATGTTTTAACAATTCAGACTTTTTGTATGTATTTGGCAGCCACTTCAGCAGCTACTTTTGTTAAAACCTGTTCAATTGCTTCTGTCAGGTTTCCTTCTTTTATGGAATCGAGCACATCGCGGTGTTCCATGTCCATCCGCTCGAGGAATGCATGTTCAAATTCTTTAACTTTTTCTACCGGAACAGCTCTTAACAACTCTTTCACTCCACAATAGATGATGGCTATCTGGTGTTCTACTTTCATGGGCGAATACTGGTTTTGTTTCAGTATTTCCATGTTTTTCCGGCCTTTGTCGAGCACACGCATGGTTGCTGCGTCGAGATCGGAACCAAACTTGGAGAAAGCTTCCAGTTCCCGGTATTGTGCCTGATCGAGTTTCAACGTACCGGCTATTTTTTTCATCGATTTGATTTGCGCATTACCTCCCACACGCGAAACGGAGATACCAACGTTAATGGCAGGCCTGAATCCGGAATTAAACAGGTTCGATTCCAGAAAGATCTGCCCGTCGGTAATGGAAATTACGTTGGTTGGAATGTATGCAGAAACGTCGCCTGCCTGGGTTTCGATAATGGGCAGTGCAGTGAGCGAACCACCTCCTTTTATTTTGTTTTTCAGTCCTTCAGGAAGATCGTTCATTTGTATGGCAATTTCATCTGACTCAATGATTTTTGCTGCACGTTCGAGCAGTCGCGAGTGCAGGTAAAATACATCGCCAGGATAAGCCTCACGACCCGGAGGGCGACGCAACAGCAGTGAAACTTCGCGATATGAAACAGCCTGTTTCGAAAGGTCGTCGAGCACAATCAACGCATCGCGGCCGGTATCACGGAAATATTCGCCAATGGCCATTCCTGCATAAGGTGCATAAAACTGAAGGGCAGCAGGGTCTGATGCTGTGGACGACACAATTACAGTGTAGTCCATGGCTCCGTGTTTTTCCAAAGTAGAAGCAATATTGGCTACAGTTGATCCTTTTTGTCCAACTGCAACGTAAATGCAATAAACCGGCTGGCCTTTTTCGTAGTTTTCACGCTGATTGATAATGGTATCGATGGCCACTGCTGTTTTTCCTGTCTGGCGGTCACCGATGATCAGCTCGCGCTGGCCGCGCCCGATGGGAATCATAGCATCAATGGCCTTCAAACCGGTTTGCAGCGGTTGTTTTACCGGCTGGCGGTATATTACCCCGGGTGCTTTCCGTTCCAGCGGAAGTTCAATCAGTTCGCCACCTATCTGTCCTTTTCCGTCTATTGGTTCCCCAATGGTGTTGATTACCCGTCCCAGCAGCTTTTCACCCACCAATATAGATGCAATTCGCTGTAAACGTTTTACGGTATCGCCTTCCTTTACCTCTTCTGAGGGTCCCAGCAGTACGGCACCCACATTGTCTTCTTCCAGGTTTAAAACAATACCTTTAATTCCGCTTTCGAACTCTATCATTTCGTTCGATTCCACATTCGAAAGGCCGTAAATACGGGCAATTCCGTCGCCAATCTGTAAAACGGTGCCTACTTCTTCCAGTTCGGCTTCTGACTTGAAGCTGTCCAGTTGCTGCTTCAGAATTTCAGATATTTCAGCCGGTTTAATGTTTATCATTTTTATGCTTTACTTTTAGAGATTTTTACAATTGTGCTTTCAGCATTTTCTGCTTCAGTTTTTTAAGTTGCGTTAAAACGCTGGCATCGTATTGTTTATCGTCAACGCGCAAAATCATTCCACCAATGAGTTCAGGATTGACTTTTGCCGAGAGTTCAATTTTTGCTCCCAGCTCTTTTTCCAGAATTTCTGTTGCTTTTTTCAGCAGTTCATCATTCATTGTCTGAGCAGTTGTAATTACTGCTGTTTTTATATTTTTTTCTTTTCGGATGAGCGTTAAAATATTTCTGCAAATTAAAGGAATGAAGGCTTCCCGCTTGTTGAGCGTAACTATTTCGAGAAACTTAATGGAAAGCGCACTTATTTTTTCCTGAAAAATGAGCTTGATGATATGTATTTTTTCTGATGTTTTAACCACAGGACTTTTTAACAGCTGATCAAATTCTTTGGACTGGCTGTAAACATTCGAAATTAAATCCATATCTTCTTTCAGCTGAACGAGTTGCTCTTTTTCTTTTGCCAGCGAAAAAAGTGCTTTTGCGTACCTTACCGTTATTGCGCTCTCATCCATGCTTTTAATTGAGTTTTATTTCGTCAATCAGTTTGTTCACCATTTCCTGTTGTTGCTTATTGCCGGTCATTTCTTTGCGAATGACTTTTTCGGCAATCAACAACGACAGTTCAGCCATTTCTTTTTTCATCTCATTGATGGCTTTTGTTTTTTCATTTTCAATTTGTTGCCGTGCGTTTTCAATGCTTTTTTGAGTTTCGGCTGTTGCTTTTTCCTTTGCTTCTGCAACAATTCCGTCTTTTAAATTCATGGCTTCGCGCAGAATATTTTCCTTTTCCCTGCGTGCTTCGGCCAGCAGTTGTTCGTTTCCGGCTTTCAGCTCTGCCATTTCCTGGCGGGCTTTTTCGGCTGCATTTAAAGCTTTTTCAATAACGTAAGGGGATTTAATCTGCCTAATATCAAATTGTGTGCCATCCGGGTTTTTCCCCAGCTCAATTCCGGGATAGTTAATTTCCACAATTGTAACAACACTGTAAGATCCGGGCATCATAATATATGTACCTACTCCGCCTAAAATCAGTGCAATTATTGTAACAATTGCAATTATCCATTTTCCTTTCCATACTGCCTCTATTATTTCTCTCAAAGAAATCTCTTCCATGATATTCCCCTCTCCATTAGCTAAGAATATTTATTATTTTACCGTTTCCAAGGTTCTCCTGTTCCAAATGCTCAGGGCTCCAGGTTATAATTATATAACCATCACTATTATACTTCTTTATTCCATCTGTGTCAT
>CAZCPH010000140.1:0-8113 GCA_964500105.1 uncultured Mariniphaga sp.
GGGAATGGTCAGCGAACAGGGATATGCCATTGCAGAACCTTTGCTGGATAAAGTTCTGGACATTGCCCTTCAGTTTGAAATATATCAGGGAAAAACAAACTACCTGGGAATCAGCAGGTTTTCAACTGACGAAAAAGGCCAGTACCAGGGAAATTACCTGAACGGATGGCCAGATGATTTGAATACCCAAATTTTGCAGTTTGCCGAATCGTTACCTGATTTGGTTTTGAAACCCCTGATAAATGCACTTGAAACAAGTCTACTGGCTAAATACTATGAAGGAAACTTTGGTGTGGATATGTTGATTTTCAGAGATAATGATGGAAATTTGCGGGTAAATCCCTGCCTCGAAATTAATGTCAGACTAAATATGGGTTTGCTTTCCCTTCTGATCGAAAAACTCGTTTCGCCCGGCAAAAAAGGAATTTTCAGAACATTCTTTCAGCCTGGTACATCTTTTATGGAATTTAAAAAACGTATGGAGACCAGTTATCCTCTGAAAGCTCTGAACGGAAAAATTGAATCCGGATTTTTTGCCCTGACTCCTGCTCATAACGACTCAAAGTTCGGTGCATTTTTGCTGGTTGCAGAATAAATTTTCCATTTCGCAGCCAATCCGTAAATCACTAACAGACCTTTTTGTCCGTTATTGAATAATTAGTATCTTTGCCGGAGTATAATTCAAAAAACAACATCATGAAAATTACATCAGATACTCCGGTTGGCGAAGTGGTAAAAACGAACTTCAAAACAGCCACCATGTTTCAGGCCAGCAAAATAGATTACTGCTGCAATGGCAATCAATCCATATCAGAAGCCTGCGAAAAAGCAGGTGTTCAAGCCGACGAGCTTATCCGTGATCTGGAAGCGGTTCTGCAGGAATCCGATCCCGATACGGAATATATCAACAACTTGGATTTAAGTACATTATCCGACTACATTGTGAACCGTCATCATGCCTATGTGCGAAAAAACATTCCGTTTTTGAAGCAAAATCTCGATAAAATTGCACAGGTTCACGGTGCAAACCACCCCGAACTGGAACAGGTAAGGGATGAATTCCACAAATCGGCCGGAGAACTTACCATGCACATGCAAAAAGAAGAGCTTTTACTTTTTCCGTATGTAAAAAAAATGGAAGAGGCGAAAAAGGAAAACAAAAAACCAATGGCGCCGGCTTTCGGAAAAGTTGCTCACCCCATTGCAGCCATGATGGCCGAGCACGAAAACGAAGGAGAAAGGTATATGCGGATTTCGGAATTAACCAACAACTACCAGGTTCCGGCCGACGGTTGCACAACTTACGAAGTTACCATGAAACAACTGGCAGATTTTGAAAAAGATTTGCACCGCCACATTCACCTGGAAAACAACATCCTTTTCCCCAAGGCAAAACTACTGGAAAGAACGTTTAACTGAGATGAATAAAACGCCGGCAATTGTTTCAGGAACCCTGTTCTTTTGGGCAGGGTTCGTTTGTTCCATCAGCTTTATGGAAGCCTGGCTGAAATTTCAGGCGCCGGGTGTAACTTTGCCCATCGGGCTTGGCATCGGCAAACTGATTTTTACAGCATTGAACCGCATGGAATGGATTTTCCTGGCTTTGCTGGGAGCGGCAACAATCCCCCGGCTCAGAAACCTTTCCGGAATTTTCAAGTACCTGGTAGCAGCCATTCTGCTCATTCTTGTTCTGCAAACTTTTGTCCTGCTTCCTGAACTCAATCAAAGGGCCGAAATGATTATTTCAGGGAAAATGCCTGAAAAATCGAACGCCCATTTGCTGTTTGGGATTGCTGAAGTATTGAAAGTGATTTTTCTGATTTATCTTGGATTTTATACTTCAACGCACCGTAACCGTTAACGTAAAAAAGAATGCTATGACTTCAAAATATTTACCGGTTGACCTCGATTTTCTGAAGCAAATTGAGCTGTCTGTTTCTGCCGGAGAAACCGTTAAAATTTTCTTTTTCAACCAGGAAAACTCGCTTGGAGATGCAAATGGGCGAATAAAGGAAATTAAAACCGGCGAAAAAACCGGCGAATTTGTGGTTTTTGAAAACGGGCAGCAAATCAGGCTCGACCGCATCATCGTTTTCAACGGAAAACCCGGTCCGGCATATGATGAATACGACAGTTACGCACTCGCGTGCCTCGACTGTATGGGAGGGATGGACTGAACAAAACGAAGTTCATACCCGTTGTCTTCATTTCCACACACTTTAATACACAAAAAATTGGGTATGCAGCAACCAGTTGACATAAACATTCCCCACCCCAAAAAAGGGCAGCAACGAATTGTTATCCTGGGAGCTGGTTTTGGAGGCTTAAAACTGGCCCGCAAACTTGCCGGCACCAACCGTTTTCAGATATTGATTATCGACCGGAACAACTACCACCAGTTTCAGCCACTGCTTTACCAGGTTGCCACAGCCGGGCTGGAGCCCAGCAGTATCAGCTTTCCCATTCGTAAAATTTTTCAACAAAAAAAGAATGTTTTCATTCGCATTGCAGAAGTTGAAGCGATTAACCCGGACACCAACTCCGTAGAAACAAATATCGGACGGTTTAAATACGACAAACTGGTTGTGGCGCTGGGCACCACCACAAACTTTTTTGGCAACCAGCAAATTGAAGACAACAGCATTGGCCTGAAAACTGTTTCTGAAGCCCTTTTCATCAGGAATCAGATTTTAAAAAATTACGAAAATGCGCTGGTCTCTGAAAACGAACAAGAGTGCGAAGCCGCACTGAACATTGTCATTGTGGGAGGCGGCCCCACGGGAGTTGAACTTGCAGGCGCCATTGCCGAGCTGCGCAACAACATTCTCCCCAAAGAATATCCCGAACTGGACTTTTCGAAAATGAATATTTTCCTCATCGAGGCTACTGCACGTTTGCTGGGAGCAATGTCTGAATTTTCTTCCCGTAAAGCCGAAAAATACCTGCAAAAACTTGGTGTAAAAGTGCTGACCGGCACCATGGTACAATCCTGCGAAGGGAACAAAGTGATTACCAATGCCGGCCATATTTTTAGTTCCAATGTCATTTGGGCTGCGGGCATGAAAGGAACAACACTAAAAGGAATTCCGGCAGAAGTGGTTTCTTCCGGTGGAAGAATTGCTGTGGACAGTTTCAACAAAATAAAAGGGCTGGACCACATTTTTGCCATTGGCGACATCGCTTTGATGGAAACAGCGGAATACCCGAACGGACATCCGCAGGTGGCACCGGCTGCCATTCAGCAGGCTGAAAACCTTGCCCACAATTTGATGGCAGAAGGCACGACCAGACATCCAAAACCTTTTGTTTACATAGACAAGGGAACCATGGCAACCGTTGGCCGTAACCTGGCCGTTGCAGAGCTGCCTTTTGCTAATTTTGGTGGTTTTTTTGCCTGGATAACCTGGATGTTCGTGCACCTGATGAGTATTCTGGGCATTAAAAACCGGTTTTTTATCTTTGTGAACTGGCTTACCAACTATTTTACCTACAATCTTTCGCTGCGGCTGATCATTAAACCGAGAAAACAGAATACTTTCCGGTAGTCAAATCCTGCATTCGTGTTCAATCGTCCTTTTTCAGTTTTATTCTGAGCAAATAATCATCGGCAGTCATAAAAAGTTCTGAATAGTCGTCGTTGAATGCACAATTGGAAGTTGCCTCACCGGTGTAAATTGTTCCGAGGTGCTCGCCTTCGGGAGTAAAAATCAGCACCCCACCCGGCCCGGTGGCAAAAATCCAGCCGTTTGGATGCACTTTAAGGCCATCGGGCAATCCTTTCAGGCTGCCGGTCATTTTGGTTGCGTCGAAAAAAACACGGCCATTAATCAACATTCCTTCCGGGCTCACATCATAAACCATCCAAATTGCCCGCTCAGGATCAGAATTGGCCACATAAATTTTAGAGTAATCGGGTGAAAAAGCGATTCCATTCGGCCGTGTGAGTTCTTTTGTAAGGAGCACAAGTTCTCCGTTTTCCTTCAGCATATAAACACCCTGAAAATCGAGCTCCTTTGCCGGATCGTTCACGTTTTGCTCCAATCCGTATGGAGGATCGGTAAAATACAACCTGCCGTTTTTGTGAAGAGCTGCATCATTCGGGCTGTTCAGCTTTTTCCCCTCAAAATTACCGGCCAGTGTTCCAAAATTGGCTTTGGGGTTCGACAGTGATGCGTTCATTTTAGCCATTCGGCGGTCGCCATGCTGACAAAGAATCAGCTCCCCGGCAGCGTTCAGCAGCAAGCCATTTGAGCCAGTTTCGCCTCCGCGTTTTTCCGTTCCGGTGTACCCCGAGGGTTTCAAAAACAACTTCGTTCCGGCGCCTTCCGACCATTCGTAAATGGAATTGGAAGGTATATCAGAAAAAACAAGCTTTTTTTCGGCGGGCAACCAAAGCGGACCTTCCGTCCAGTCATATCCTCCGGCAAGAATTTCCACCACAGCATCTTCAGGTATTATTCTGTACAGTTGCTGATTTTCAACCAACAACCGGCTATCCTGTTTTTGACTTTGAGAATAGCCTGAAAACGCCATTAAAACGATTGAAAAAATGAACAGTAACTTTTTCATTTCAATACTTTTAAATTTGGAGTGAAATTTACAAAACGATAATGGCTCCGACAATAAGAAATTTCGAAATTAAACCGGTTATTTTTGTTAGAATAGAGCAACAAAACAACTGTTCTCAAAAAAATTAAATCTCAAAAATGTTTTTTTTGTACATTTATTGGATAAAAATAATCCTATGAAAGACGAAAAAGTACCGGAAGGCAAACCTGCAAAAATTTCAAATAAATTTTACGAAAACGAGCTTAACAAGCTGCAGATTGAACTGGTTAAACAGCAGGAGTGGATCAAATCTAAGGGCTTGCGGGTGGTTGTTATTTTTGAAGGACGCGATGCTGCCGGCAAAGGGGGCACTATTAAACGAATAACCCAGGTTCTGAATCCGCGCATTTGCCGGGTAGTTGCGTTGGGAACACCCACCGAGCGCGAAAAAACCCAGTGGTATTTTCAGCGCTATGTGCCACATCTTCCGGCAGCGGGTGAAATGGTGCTTTTCGACCGCAGCTGGTACAACCGTGCCGGTGTTGAGAAAGTGATGGGTTTCTGCACCAACGACGAGTATTGGGAGTTTCTTCGCTCCTGCCCCAATTTTGAACGCATGCTGATTCGTTCGGGAATTATTCTGATAAAATACTGGTTTTCGGTAAGCGAAGAAGAACAGGAAAAACGTTTCAGAGCACGAATGGCCGATCCCACCAAACGTTGGAAACTGAGCCCCATGGATTTAAAATCGCGCGAAATGTATGTGGAATATTCAAAAGCGAAAGATGAAATGTTTGCTTACACCGACACCAAAATCAGTCCGTGGTACATGGTTGATGCCGACAATAAAAAACGTGCGCGGTTAAATTGCATTCATCATCTGTTATCAATGATTCCGTATGAAGATTTGACGCCCGACGCTGTGGATTTGCCGCCGCGCAAAGACAACAAAGGCTATGTGCGCCCGCCAATTGAGGAGATGACTTTTGTGCCCGAAGTGTACTGATTTTAATTGTCCAGTGTACGCGTTAAATTGTACAAATGTCTTTCCTGGTCTTCGATAAAACCCTGGAACACGGTTTCCCGGCCGTCAACTTCCTGGTAACCCCGTTCAATCAATTCAAGATAGGCGTAAGTCCAGATGATTTCATCCGGTACACCGTCGCCGTTCACCGGAACATCTTCTTTAGTTGCTAAAGTCGCCGATTGCCTTAAAATGCTTCCCTTCTCACCCTCTGTCTTCTCTTTCATCGGCACACCGGCAGCTTTCAGTGCCAAACAGGTTGTGTCCAGATCGGGCCATTCAGCCACATTCTGGTTGTTTATACTCACGGCAAAATGGCTTGGAGAATTTCCGTGCAGTAAAGTCCAGGCTGCATAATGCGAAACATCATTCAGTTTCAAAACGGTTTCTTTTGGCGGAAGATTCCATGGTCTGCGAAAATAGTTTACCAGTTCCTCCGTTAAAATCTCAGCCGCTTCTGTGTTCAGCACGCCATCGGTTTTCAGCCGGTTCAAAAGCTCAATTCCTGAATCTGAAATCAGATATGGTGTATCACTCAGAGCATCGGCCAAAAGCCTTTGTGCCCAACCCGGCAGTCGTGAAACTTCGAGCTGGCTCACATAAAACCCGGGTAACTCTTCGGTTTCAGCCTTAAAATAAGTGGCCTTCAGGCTTTTCTTCGGAAGCACATACTTGTCTGCAGGATGATACCCCAAACATTCAACAATGTGCCTGATGGCCAGAATTCCTTCGGGTTGCTCGCCGGTATGCGTATTGATTGTTCGAAAACCCAAATGATCGAACACTACCTTACCGCCCTTTTCTGCAATCAATCCTGCATAGGTTTGAGCATACGGAACACGAACTGAAAAAGCCTCCCACAATTTACCGATGAGGCTGTTTGCTATTTGCCTTGCATCCCTTTTCATCACTTTACACTTTTAATTCTTTAACCCGAAATCTTCATGCATTACGCAGTCACTGGTAAAATCAACCGTGAAACTGCCAATTTCTATTCCGTTAAACTCAAAATTTACCGTCAGGGTTACTATAAAAGATGTGTTTAAAAGTATTGTTTTAATGGAAAATAAAACAGGGTTAAATTTCTTCGGAAGGTTGTTTTTTGGTTTTTCGCATAAACCGCAGTACATCATTCTTTTTGAAAAAAGAAGTTCCTCCCACAAGCGTGGCATTCAACGCTCCGGCTGCATTTCCAAAATTCAAAGCTTCCTGCATGGGTTTTCCCTGAAGATAATAGTGTAAAAATCCGGCAGAGAAAGCCATTCCCGAACCTATATTATCCTCCATATCAACAATATAGCCCGAATCAAAAAATGCGCCTTCAATATTATGGAATGCAAAAACCCCCTTTGAAGCGCGGGTAATTAAAACAATGTCAACATGGTATTTTTTTGCCAGCTGCTCACCAAACTGTTGCAGACTATTGTTTCCTAACTCAAGCTTTTCGCTTAAAAAATCAATCTCCTTTTCCTTGATACGCACAATGTTTGCCTGGTGTAACAGGCTTTCCACCACTTTAACATTAAAAAAATGCTGAAAAAGTTTCAGGTCGAAAAACTTCAAAGAAGATGGCGATTCTTTAATCAATTCGCGAATCGTATTTTTTGAAATACCAAACCGTTGCGGAAGCAATCCAAAAAAAAGACAATCGGTTTCGCGGGCAAGCTTTAACGCTTCGGCGGAAAACTCTATATGATCAAATGCCACATCGGGCGTAACGTCAAAAACAGGTTCATTTTTTTTATCGAAGGTAATATTTACGGTTCCGGTCGGGAATTCAGCATCGGTTTGAACATTGTTTGTTGAAATACCCAGTTTTTTCAATTGCCTCAGGGCAAGAGTCCCCAACTCATCGTCGCCAACACGCGAAAGCAGATGTCCTGCTTCTCCGAATGAATTGCACCGAAACACCAAATTGGAGGGAGTTCCGCCCAATACTTTTGTATCGGGTAAAATATCCCAAACCACCTCTCCAAACGCCACTATATTTTTCTTCATCGATTTCTATTTGCAGCGACAAAAATAGCGATAAATAGATGAGGATTCAAAATCTGAATCGGGGGGAATTCATCAAAAATGGCGTTAAAAAGTACAAAAATTCACTTTAAAACAGAATCAGAGAATCACCTTGTTTTTAACAAAATCTGCCAGAATTTCTGCCAGATTCGGATGGCCAGTTTCTTCCAAATCGTAAAAAACCCGGGTAAACGGCTTGTCTATTTTTACCACCCGGTTCAGGTCGATGGGTGTTCCGATAATCACCGAATCGCAATCTGTATTTTTTATGGTTTCTTCCAGGTCTTTCACCTGTTCTTCGCCATACCCCATGGCCGGCAGCAACTTTCCAATATTGGGATAGCGCTCGAAGGTACGGGTAAGTTTTCCTGTTGTGAACGGCCTTGGATCAACAATTTCGGCGGCACCATATTTTTGGGCTGCCACCACAGCTGCTCCAATTTTCATTTCTCCATGGGTCAACGTAGGTCCGTCTTCCACACACAACACCCGTTTTCCTTCAATAATTTTCGGGCTTTCGGCTCG
>CAZCPH010000141.1:0-8073 GCA_964500105.1 uncultured Mariniphaga sp.
AGCATGGTTGGAATCGGACGATCGACTTTACCGAGAGCTTCGTCTTTAACTATAACCAGTGTGGCACCGGACGGTCCGAGGTTTTTTTGTGCTCCGGCATAAATCAGGTTGTACTTTGCGACATCAACCGGACGGCTGAAAATGTCGGATGACATATCGGCCACCAGTGGTACATTCACATCAGGATCGTACAAAAGCTCGGTGCCAAAAATGGTATTATTTGATGTAATATGCAGATAATCAGCATCTGCAGGCACTTCATAATTTTTTGGGATATAATTGAAGTTGGCATCTTTTGAAGAAGCCACCTCAACCACCTCACCAAAATGCTTTGCTTCTTTAATAGCCTTCGATGCCCAGGAGCCGGTGTTGAGGTATGCAGCTTTGTTTCCCATAAGGTTGTAGGGAACCATTAAAAACTGCAAACTGGCACCTCCCTGCAAAAACAGTACAGAATAGCCTTCGGGTACATGCAGCAGTTCTTTGACCAGTGCACAGGCTTCGTCCATCACTGCAACAAACTCTTTGCTGCGGTGCGAAACCTCCATAACCGAAAGCCCTGTACCCGCAAAATTAATTACAGCCTCGGCTGTTTTCTCTTTGGTAATCTCGGGCAAAATTGATGGCCCCGCATAAAAATTGTGTTTCTTCATTCTTCCAACTTTTTAGGTGAATTAATAAAATCATTTTCACAAACACCCGGTTCAAATTTCGGAAAACGCGGGTGCATTGCAGATGAGAAAAATCAATATAAGTAACAAAAATTTGAGTTCTAAAACATATAACAGGTGACAAAACGGGAGTGACCGTTACAGATTTCCGGCCAATTCCAGCCTCATGCCCCAGCCTGAAAAATTTTAATACACAAATTTATTCGATTCCTGAAAAGAATACTATTTTTTAAACAGAAAAAAGAATATGGGGGGTTATTTAATTTTGAATTAAATAAAAGGCAATTTTACAATTTCGGCAGGAATGTTTTTATTCCGGATTTTTATGTAGATGGCGGTTCCGAAAGCTGCGTATTCTTTTGCAACATACCCCATGCCTATGCCTTTATTGAGCACTGGCGACATGGTTCCTGAAGTAACATGGCCAATTGCATTTCCTTCTGAATCAACCAGTTCGTAACCGTGTCGGGGAATGCCTTTTTCCAGCAGCACAAAACCGCGCAACCTGCGCGACACACCCTCGTTTTTCTGCATCATCAGAAAATCGCGGTCGATAAACTGACGGCCATTATTGAACTTGGTAATCCACCCCAGCCCGGCTTCGATGGGTGAAGTCGTATCGTCTATGTCATTTCCGTAGAGGCAATATCCCATTTCGAGGCGTAGTGTGTCTCTTGCGCCCAGTCCGGCAGGTTTAATTTCAAACACTTCGCCTGCCTCAAAAACCGCCTTCCAGAGCTTTTCAACATCCTCGTTTTTGCAGTAGAGTTCAAATCCGCCCGCGCCGGTATAACCTGTAGCAGAAATTATTACATCTTCAATCCCGGCTACATTCCCGGTAACAAAGCTGTAAAACTTAATCCCTTCCAGATTAACATTTGTAAGTTTTTGCAGGGTATTCAGGGCATTGGGCCCCTGCACTGCAAGCAGGCTGATCTCTTCAGAAATATTTTCCAGCTGTGCTCCAAAATCATTCTGCAGATTAATCCATTGCCAGTCTTTTTCAATATTTGAAGCATTTACTACCATAAAATACTGTTCTTCACTAAAACAGTAAACCAGAAAATCGTCAACTATTCCGCCTTTGCCGTTGGGGAAGCAACTGTATTGAGCTTGTCCGGGACGAAGCACCGTTGGATCATTTGAAGAAACCTTTTTTACCAGATCAAGCGCACCCGGGCCTTTAATCCAGAATTCGCCCATATGAGAAACATCAAACACTCCCACGGAATTTCTGACGGCCATATGCTCGTCTCTGATTCCGCTGTATTCTACAGGCATTTCATACCCGGCAAACTCTACCAACTTTGCACCGGCTTCTTTGTGTATCTTATTTAATGCAGTAAGCTTCATATTTTTAAAATAACTGGAGTTTTGCAAAACTATGGATTCATCGAATTCCAACAAATGAAATATATCATCGTTTTTATGAATGATTAATCAAAAAATTTAATATAAATTGCACCCGAATTTTCTAAGAATAAATGGACGGACAATTTAACCACGTCAACCTGGAATATTTGAATGATATTTCGGGGGGTGACAGTAATTTTAAAGCAGAGCTGATCGGAATCTTTCTAAAACAGATTCCTGATTTTATAAGAAATCTTCATCGTTTTCTCATTGATGATGAGATTGAAAACCTGGCGAAAGAAGCACATACGGCAAAATCTTCGGTTTTAATTTTTATGATGGAAAAAACGGGGAAAAACCTGAAAAAAATACAGCTTCTGGCAGAAAATAACGAAACTGATGAAATTCTTCCCATCATTTTGGAAGTTCAGGACGAACTGAACAGCGCAGCAAAAGAATTGAAAGCTTATGTAAGGGAGCTGGAACTGGTAAAAAAAGATTGACTACCGGTTGCTTTCGTGCAATCCGCACTCTTTTCCGGTATTTTGCTCCCACCACCAGCGGCCTGCCCTAAAATCTTCACCCGGTTTAACCGCCCGCGTACAAGGCTCACAGCCGATGCTCACAAATCCTTTGTCGTGCAACACGTTGTACGGAACGTTGTTTTCCTTTACATACTGCTTTACCTGATCGAGATTCCAGTCAATGAGTGGATTATATTTGATGATTTGATTTCCTTCGTCCCATTCAAATTCCTGCAGGCCACTGCGGTTGGCCGATTGTGATGCACGCAGGCCGGTAATCCAGATTTTATGGCCTTCCAAAGCGCGTTTCAGCGGAATTACCTTACGGATGTAACAGCACTCTTTCCGGTTTTCCACCGATTCATAAAAGCTGAACGGGCCTTTTTCATTCAGTAATTTTTCAACTTTATCTGTTGGTGGAAAATAAGCTTTGATTGGTTTTCCATACCTTTCGAGTGTGCTTCGGAAAACTTTGTATGTTTCTTCAAACATTCGGCCGGTATCCAGTGTCACAACTTCAACCGGCAAATCATTCCGGAATATCATATCGGTAATCACCTGGTCTTCATAGCCAAAACTGGTTGTGAAGACAACTTTGCCGCTATAATTTTCGCAAAGAAATTTCAGTTTTTCCAGGATTGATTTCCCCGCTACATCTTTATCAATTTGTTGTGCTGTCGTATTCCCGTTCATCATTAACTTCTTTAAATGTTGAGCATTCTGCAAATATAAAAATTGAAATGAGTTACTCCACAAACAGCACCAGTCCTTTCAGGTATTCACCTTCAGGATGGTAAATATTCACCGGATGATCGGCTGGCTGCGTGAGCTGGTGCACGATTCGAACAGTGCGGCCGGCAATGGCTGCTGCAGAAAAAACTGCTTCACGAAAACGATCTTTCGAAACTACCTGAGAACAGGAAAATGTAAACACAATTCCGCCCTTTTTTATTTGCTCAAATGCCCTGGTATTTATTCGTTTGTAACCCTGCAAAGCCTGAGGTAATGTTGTTCGGTGCTTGGCAAATGCCGGCGGGTCAAGAATAATCAAATCGTACTTATCCTGAATGTCTTTCAGGTACTCAAATGCATCGGCAACAAAAGCTTCGTGACGTGAGTCTCCGGGAAAATTCAGTTCGAGGTTTTCATTGGTCAGGTCGATAGCTTTTGCTGAAGCATCAACAGAATGGACCAGCCGGGCGCCACCCTGCATGGCATACACCGAAAATCCGCCGGTGTAACCAAACATGTTGAGCACTTCGCGGTTTTTGGCATATTGCTGCACCAGTAAACGGTTTTCGCGCTGATCGATAAAAAAACCGGTTTTCTGTCCCGTTTCCCAATCAATTTTAAACTTTAACCCGTATTCCAGAACTTCGTTTCCGGCAGGTTCTCCCCACAATAATTCATCTTTGGGCTGAATATTTGCGTTAACCGGCAACGTTTTTTCGCTTTTATCATACACTGCTTTGAGCTTTTCTCCCAAAACTTCCTGCAGAGCTTTTACCAGTTCGTTGCGCAACAAATACATGCCTACCGAATGCATTTGAAGCACTGCTGTGCCATTGTAAAAATCCACAATCAGGCCGGGCAATCCGTCGCCTTCGGCATGAACAAGCCTGAAAACACTGGTTTCCGGGTTCGTGCCAAACCCCATACTCTTCCTGTACTCCCAGGCACTTTGAATTTTACTTTTCCAGAAATCGTAATCCGGTTCAGTTTCTGTAAACGAAACAATACGCACAGCAATGGATCCAACCTGATAATGGCCGATTCCCAAAAATTCATCCTTATTTGAAAATACTGCAACCAGATCTCCCTCGGAAATCTGGCCGTAAACTTTTTTTATGGCACCTGAAAAAACCCAGGGATGAAACCGTTTGAGTGACTGGTCCTTTCCCGATTTCAGTACAATTTTGACATATCCTTCCGACATCTTCAGTTTTTTGAAAAGTTTTGATAGATTTCGAGGGCTGTCCAGGCATCCGTAGCTGCATAAATACGCTGAGCCTCAGTTAATTCATCTGCTTCCCAGTTTGAAAGCTGCTGCGATTTTGAAATGCGGAAGCCCAGCACAATTGCCGTGAGCTTTTTGAGACTGAAATTCTGAATGCCTAAATCCTTGGCGTGGTCCTGAAGTTCAATAAATCCGGCCGGATTAAACCTCGACAACTCCTGCAATCCTTTTATATCGTCGCGAATGGCAACACCGGGTTTTATAATTTTTGGGTTGGCCAGAATCTCCTTGATGGATGCCGGCAGGCCCAGTTTATTCACACGCAATAAAAAAGCTTCGTTGGGTGTTGAAAGTTGCAAAAGTGCCACTTTGTTCACCATTCCTTTTTTAAACGAAGGTTTTGTTTCGGTATCGAATCCAATAACCGGCTGGGTTGAAAGAAATTCAGCAACATCACTAACCTGTCCTGGCTTATCAATGATATAAATATCTCCTTCGAACCACCTCAACGGCAAATCCGTCAATTCTTCCTTTGTTATACTTTCTTTAAACATTTTTTACTCCTCATCTGCTACGGTACCCCAAAACCGGTCGAGCCATTCGGGGCTTCCTGTTCCGGGCTGATCTTCAGCGTTTACCCCCGGTTTGTTCGGATTTGGAAATTCAACCTTATCGGTTACCAGTTTATGCACTGCACGCAACACATTTACCAAACGCTGTCCCCAAAAATCTTCGAAATGGGTACCACAATCATACAGGGCATCGTTCATAATTTCTTCATCGCCCAGGCTATAAGCATTCAAGAAATCTTTCAAATCCTGATAAACATCCAATAAACTTTCTGAAATACTGGCAGTTACCATCTCTTCTCCAAACTGAATATCGGGATCAAACACTTCATAATAGCTGTCGAATTCGGCTAAAGCCTCAAGCCAGCGTTGCTGCAGAACGTTGTAATCTAACTCAGAAACATACTTTTCCAGCTCTTCGTCCAGCATTTTTTCTGTGGCGGGAAGCAACGTTGCCTTGAGATACAACAAAGGCAAAACCTTTTGCAGGTTCCTTATATTCTGCTCTGCCGGAATATGGCTGACTTTTTCAATAAACCCGCAATATTCGTTGGCTACAGTTACAAATTCCACTACGTTTTTACTGTACACCACTGAATGTAAATCTGCTTCACTCATAATTCTCTGATAATGAAAACCGGTGCAAAAGTAATAAAGATTTTAAGAAAGAGTTTGGGATTTTCTCACCAAAAACGCAACCTTGAAATTAGACAATTTATTCTTCCAGAAAATATCTCAACTGATCGAGCATTATGGGCACATCGTCGTTGTCGATTCCCTGACTAACCAGATGAGGGAGGTCTTCGTCAAAAACTTCCAGAAATTCCGTTTCTGAAAAACCATTTTTTGAAATCGATTTCCGGTAATAATCGAGCGCTGCTTTGCGGTTTCCAAGGCTCCATTGCACATGGCCCATATTCATATAATCGTGTTTATTGGGCTCATCTTCAATGAGCTGAAGAAAATATTTTTCGGCTTGTTTTTTTTTGCCGGTTAAAAAGGAACACCAGGCAATGGGACGCCATACTTTTTTATTTCCCGGAGCAAGATATTCTACCTTAAAGTAACACTTCAGCGCTTCGTCGTATTCGTCCAGTTCAAGCAGGCTATGACCAATATTAAGTTGATTGTTCAGGTCTTCGGAATCGATTATCTCAGCTTCCCGGTAATATTCCAGAGCTTTGCCGGGTTGTTTCAGGTTACGGTAACAAAGCGCTATTTTTTTCAGGTTCCACAACCGGTTAATGTCATACAGCTCGGCTTTCAGGTAACCGTCAAGCGCTTTTTCAAAATCTCCTGACTTCTGATGACAATAGGCCAGTTTCTGGTACATCTCGCCACTTTTCTCTTGTTCCAGCAAAAGCCCGAATAACTCAGCAGCCTCATCGAAATAGTTTTTGGCAAAATAGTACTCAGCAATATTTCGCAAAACTTTCCGGTCTTCCTTTAATATTTCGCCCAAAGCCTGTTTATTGTGAAAATCGAACCGCCAGTTAAAAATATCTTCAAAATCGTTTTTCCGGGGAAAAAGTTTGTAAAACCGGTACAAATCCTGCACATACTGGTTGGAGATGAATTCGGCTTTCCTGCCGGGTTTTGTAAGCTCTTCGTCGGCTTCCAGCTCTTTCAACTGATCCATTTCGGCATTTATTCCCTGTGTCATAAACTCCCGGTTTTCCCGGGGCAGGCTCTGAATGGAAAAACAAAATGAATATTTATCGGAATTACACAAAACAGGCGCCTTACCAAGCGCTTCCATCAACCGAATGCCGGTGTCGTCGCCGAAATTCAATGCGTTTGCAATTTCCGGATTTTCGGTAAAAAACGGAATGAACCAGTTTGCCAACTCACTGTAAAAAGGAAAAGATTTAAGCATGGCAAATGATCCCATAAACACATCGGCGCCTTCCATCTGCAGTTCAGAAAATTCCTGCATCTTGTCCATCAATCCGGGCGAATCCTTGAAAATCTCTTCCCAGTCGGGATTTTTATCTTCAGAAAGTCCCTCTTCCATTAGACTGTCGAGGTTAATTTTATCTTTCAGAACAGGACTTATTTTTATCATTTCAGGCAAAATCTCGTCGCGAATACGTTGCTGCAATTTTTCGGTTTCTTTGCTCCGAATAAGCTGAATAATAACACGTTCAAGATTTCGCTTAAACTCCGGATTTTCGTTCATGATCTTCAACCGCCCGGTTATTGCCGGGAAAAAAGATAAACGGGCATCGTAACGGTAAAGGTTAATAAGCAATCCAACCAGCGCACGCTGGCTCATCTCCGGCTCTTCAAATTCGCAGCCGTCAAACAGTAACGTAAATTTTTCCGGATTGAAAAACCGTTGAAGACTTAATGTAATTGCAGTAAAAATGAATGATTTGTAGGGCAGCAATATAACGGGACTTGTTAAAAAAGTGCGCAACGCATCAACTTCGCCAGCTGACAGATTGTCGGTAAACCAAACCTGATAAAACAATTTCCGCATTTGCCGGAGGTGTTTTTTTGCGGCAGCCAGTTGTGCATCTTTATCGGCAGGCGATTCATCCTGAAGATAAAAATCTTCAACCTGCGTTACGAAAGCCTTTAAATCGGAAACCGTCTCATTTTTAAATCCCCTTTTTTTCTCATATTCCACCGAAGGAGAAAATCTTACCCTAAGTGCTTCGTAAATTTTATCGGCCAGCTCAAAAACCGAAACAATGAGCTTTCGGTAAACCTTTTGCCGCTCCGGGTCATTGATTCCCTCAACGGTATATTTCAACATAAAATGGTAAGTCTCTTCCAGATTTTTGTATTCATCGTAGTAAACACCCAGACCATTTTCTGCAATCAGTTTCCCCAATCTGTCAAATGCCGGCTTTAACCGGCGTCCGGCCAGATTGCTGCAAATTTCGTTGTATCGTTTTTTGAGTTCCTGTTCTGTCATATTTCTTTAATCTCATTCAAATTTAGAGCAAAATAAGAACCCATCAAAAAACAAACCAAGTATAATCGTATGCGGA
>CAZCPH010000142.1:0-574 GCA_964500105.1 uncultured Mariniphaga sp.
TGTGGAAAACAGTGAAAAACCTGTTTTGGCCAGTGAAAAGGAAGCTGGCCTCGATATCGAAACCATGTTCATTCACGATGGCCACATGTTTTTGGGAACCATGACGGGAATGCTGGTTTTTTCGCTGGCCGACCCCGAAAATCCGGTGCAGATTAACAGTTACAGCCACGTACGCAGTTGCGACCCGGTGGTGGTGCAAAACCACATTGCCTACGTTACGTTGCGTGGCGGAAATGAATGTGGCCGCACCGTGAGCAAACTGGACATTCTGAAGTTAAGCAGCGATTATAAAAATGCTACTTTGCAACATTCCTACACCATGAAGGAACCTTACGGCCTTGGAATTGACGACGAAATTCTTTTCGTGTGCGATGGCAAAGACGGCCTGCTGGTTTACGATGCCTCCGACCTGGCGCAAATCGGAAACCGGAAAATTGCCCAATTCGCCGAAATTGATGCGTTTGATGTAATTCCGTTTAACGATTTCCTGTTTATGATTGGAAAAGACGGTTTTTACCAGTACGATTATTCCAATTTGCAGGAAATCCTACAGATAAGCCACATTCCGGTGCAG
>CAZCPH010000142.1:584-8058 GCA_964500105.1 uncultured Mariniphaga sp.
CAATTAAACCATGTTCAGATTATCATTATCCCAGTTTCGGGGATTGTTGATAATATAATACCTAACCCTGGTCAATTGGTCTTCATTGCGTATGATTCGATCGTGGAACCACGATTGCCAGGTAAAATCTGTTAATATTTTTCTTATTTCGAATGTTGCGTGTCCTTTGTACCAACAGATAATCCGGGATAAATTATCATACAACATCGGATTTTTTTGCCTGTAATGCCACCACGATGTATTTCACCGAAAAAACATTTTCTTTACCCGGTGCAAATGGTCACAAAATAAGAGGCCTCCCAACCGTAATTCCAGCTTTTTAAACGTGCAGTTTCAATTCGGTATGCATTTCTGAATTTATCCATTCTTTTTGGTTTGCTCTCCGAACCGGGTGACCAGTGCGCTGATTTTAGCGAAAGCTTCCTGTTTGGTAATCATGGTTTGTTTTTAACAAGTCCACAATTTAGCAAATTTCGAAAGAAGCATTTTCGGAACATGTTATAAAAGTTTTGATTTTGGTATATTTGAACCGGAAACAAAAAGAACTGTAAAATGGAAGGCGTAAAATATTTGACAGACGAAAAAGGGAAACGGGTTGCAGTGCAAATAGAACTGAAAAAACACAAAAAATTCATTCAGGAATACCTCGATTATATTGAAGACAGAACTGAAGTTGTAAAAACCAGAAACGAAGATACTGTTCCTTTTGATGAGGTAATTTCCAAATTTGAGAAGTTGCATGGCAAAAGTGTATAAAATAATTTTTCGAAAATCGGCGGAAAAACAGTTGTTAAAACTTCCCAATCCTGTTGGACTAAAAATTATTGAATTGATTAAAAGTCTGTCGGAAAATCCCATTCCTGTCAGCGCGCAGAAAATGTCTGGTTTTGAGAATATTTACAGATTGCGTTCAGGTGCTTACCGGTTAGTTTACAGTATAGATAAAGAAGTATTGGTAATTGAAATTATAAAAATCGGGCATCGGCAAAATATTTATAAGTGATTTTTGCCTAAATCTTATCCCCAATTCGAATTGATTAAAAACCTTATTTTCAAGATATTAACCTTAGTAGCGGAAATTGTCTCCCCAAAAATATTAACCTTATTTTTTTATCTGAATTCCACCAAAATAAGATGAATAAGGTTGGGTTTTGTGGGTATTCTGACCGGCTACTAAGGTTTGGGAGAAGGAAAAAATAAGGTTTTTCCGTCGAGTCTGATAAAGCTGCTAAACCTGTTTTTTGATGGTCCTATAGAATTTTCCGAATCAACTCAATTCAAAAACACATCCTTGGTCCACTTATATTCATCGTTTTCATAAAATTCAATCCTAATCGGAAAGGGAGACGGCTCGCCAAAATCGTTCAATCTCATTTCAAAATCCAAATCGCCGGTGCGTGTTGAGGTGAACACCCGCGAAGTATCCGCCATATTCCATTCGCCAACCAACCACCCCGTATCTTGCTGATTTCCGGGAAACATCCAGTTCCTGCCCCTGATTTCCACCTTCAGACTATTACCGGCAGGCAGAATAGCCCTCATGGAATAGGTTCCGTTGGTATAATCTGTTTTTTCCGGGTCGAGCAGGTTCAGTCCATATTTTCCGGTTGGCGGGTATTCTATAAAAGCAGTGAATTCAAAACCGGTGTTTTCAATAAACTGGTTTACATACTTTTCAAAATCGGGTACATTGGCAGTCAATCCCAGGGTTTCGTATTTGTTTTCAAGATTTTGCCTGATTTCTGCAAGGTCTATTGTTCGGGCATTGTTAATCAGTATTGTGCCCAAGTGTGCGCTGTTTAGAATGCCGTCTTCGCGAATATCGGTGCTGATGTCGGCCAGCAGTTCCGACAAACCGGAAACCGGCAGGTAGCCCTGAAGAATAACCGAAGCCGCAAGCAGGGCAGCATTTCCGTCGCCGGACTTCGAAATATCGAGACGCTCCGAATCGGCAATATTATCGCTGTCCAATTCAAAAACGGAAAGAATCTCGGCCAGAGCCTGATGTTTTGCCTCCTTAAAATTCATGCCGTTGGAAACCAGATACTGCACCCGGTTTTTTTCCAAATTCGATAATACATTTACATTGATGTCATTGGTTTCGGTAACATCTGCCAGCGCAAACAGGGTGAGCTGTGCCGTGGAATTTTCGTTGGCTACCTCGTTAAAATAAAATCCGTTGGCTTTCAGTTCAACAAATGGCGAAGTCAGTTCAATGTTTTGGATATCAAACGTTCCCTTGTTGTCCATAATCTGGGAAGAAAACATTTTCCCGGTTTGTGTCAGTTCATCCGTTAATTCGGCAACGGAAATATCTGTGCCGTTAATAAACGGTCCTTTCTGCACGTAACCGGAAACATTTGTACGTGTAACTTCATCGGGTACAGGGTCTTTTTCGCAGGATACAAGCAGGGAAAGAACTAAAATGATTTGTAAGATTTTGAAGGATTTCATGGCTTTAAAATTTAAAGATTCTGATTTTCAGTCAAAATTATTAATGTTTACGGGAAAAAGCAATAAAAAAGCGTTTTTTTCTGAAGGCAAGAGTCTAATTTTCAAATACTTGTTCTTTGTAAAAATGATTGTATCCACACTTGCATTTATACTTTAACCAGAATTTTTAAAAACAGGATGAATAAGGTTGTGGGTTTTGTGGGTGGTCTGTCCGGCTACTAAGGTTAGAAGATAAGAAAAATAAGGTTTCCTAAAAATGGACAACCTGTGAACTTTGACCCGGAAACTTGAACCTGAAACTTTTCCCGTTGGGATGCCTTCGGCAAAACTTTAAACTCTCTTCCTTTGCCGGCCAACAACTAAAAATGTATTTTTGTGTTTTCTTAAAAAACAGAAAAAAATGAGCAGAAAAAAGAGTTGGGGAATTGTATTGTCGATTATAGTTATTTTGAATATTGGAGTTGTAGCGTTGTTAATCACCGGGTCAACAGCCGAAGCTGAGCCCGAGGTAGTAACTGTACATACGCCTGCTGCCGCGTTTAAAGCGGTCGAAATTCCCGATTCTGTGCTTTTTGCGGGCGAGCCTGTGCCGCTTTGGCGGTTCGATGTGCGCGAGGCACTTGACCGTGAACTGTTGGTGAATTCCTACTTTCATTCGCAAACCATCCGGTACATAAAACTGGCACCCCGTTATTTTCCAATTATCGAGCCCATTCTGAAAGAAAAAGGCGTGCCCGACGATTTTAAATACCTGTCGGTAGCCGAAAGCGGATTTAATCCGCGAGCTGTTTCTCCGGCGCGTGCTGTGGGTTTATGGCAGTTTTTGCAAGGCACCGCGCGCGATTACCGGCTTGAAGTTAACAGCGAAGTGGATGAACGCTATCATGTGGAAAAATCGACGTATGCTGCTTGTGATTATTTCCTCGATTCGTATGAAAGGTATGGCTCGTGGTCAGCCGTTGCGGCAGCTTTTAATGCGGGAAATGCTGGTGTCCAGCGGCAAATTCAGCGGCAAAAGGTGGCGTCATACTACGACCTGCTCTTTGGCGAAGAAACCAGCCGTTATGTTTTCAGAATTATAGCCTTAAAACTGATAATGGAAAACCCTGAAAAATACAACCTTTTCGTTGCTGAAGAGGAAAAATACCCGGTTATTCAAACCCGGGAAGTGGAAATAACAGGAAAAGTTGAAGATTTTGCCGATTTTGCGTTGGAGCATGGAATCAATTACAAGTTGCTCAAGGATTTTAATCCCTGGCTGCGCGATAATTTTCTGACCAATTCTGCCGGGAAAAGGTACACGGTTAAAATTCCGGTGATTGAGTATCCGGAGCAAAGTTGACAGAACCGGTACAGAAAAATCAACAGAAAAAGAGAAATGCAGGAGACAAAATACAGGGATGAACTCATCCTCGATGAGGAGTTGGATTCAGAAGAAAAAATAGTGGTTCACGGAGCGCGGGTACACAATCTGCGCAACATTGACGTTGAAATTCCACGTAACAAACTCACCGTAATTACGGGTTTAAGCGGCAGCGGGAAATCTTCGCTTGCATTCGATACCATTTATGCAGAAGGGCAACGCCGCTATATTGAAACCTTTTCGGCATATGCACGCTCGTTTTTGGGAAATCTGGAACGGCCCGACGTGGATAAAATCACCGGCCTAAGTCCGGTAATTTCTATCGAACAAAAAGTAACTACCCGCAACCCGCGTTCGACGGTGGGGACGGTTACCGAAATTTATGATTTTCTGCGTTTGCTTTATGCCCGTGCAGCCGAAGCGTTTTCTTACAACACGGGCGAAAAGATGGTGAAATACACCGAAGAGAAAATCCTTCAGCTCATAAAAACCGACTTTGCCGGAAAACGCATACACATTCTGGCGCCGGTGGTAAAAGGCAGGAAAGGACATTACCGTGAGTTATTTGAACAAATTCGCCGAAAAGGATTTCTTCAGGCCCGGGTGGACGGTGAAGTTGTGGAAATTAAGCACAACCATAAAGTTGATCGCTATAAAAACCACTTTATCGAAATTGTTATTGACAAACTGGTGGTGGATGAAGCCAGCAGTAAGCGTTTGAAAGAAAGCGTGCAAACTGCCATGAAACACGGGCACGGCATTTTGATGATACTGGATCACGAAACCGGTCAGGCCAAATATTACAGCCGACTGCTGATGTGCCCCACCACCGGAATTTCCTACAGTGAACCGGCACCACACAATTTTTCGTTCAACTCGCCGCAGGGTGCCTGTCCCAAGTGCAACGGGCTCGGCAGAGTTACGGAAATTGATATCGATAAAATTGTTCCCGACAAAAACAAAAGCATTGGTAAAGGTGGAATTGCTCCACTGGGCGCTTACCGCAATTCGTTAATTTTCTGGCAAATTGAAGCATTGGGCGAAAAATTTGGATTTACCCTGAAAACTCCAATAAAAAATATTCCTGAAGATGGCCTGGATGCTGTTTTATTCGGAACAAATGAACGGATTCAGCTCAAGAATACACCACTCGGTACCAGCATGAATTACATGATGAGCTACGACGGAGTGGTGAAATACATCGACAGTCAGCGAGAGGACAATCCCGCCAAAAGGGCGCAGAAGTGGGCCAGTCAGTTTGTGAAAACAACGGTTTGCCCGGAATGTGATGGCCAACGTTTGAAAAAAGAATCGTTGCATTTTAAAATCGATGGAAAAAACATTTCGGAACTGGCCCAACTGGATTTGAACGAACTGGGTGAGTGGTTTAGCGGACTGGAAGAACGGATGACAGAGCGGCAGCGGATAATCGGAACCGAAGTAATAAAGGAAATCCGCGACCGTCTTGGATTTATGCTGGGAGTCGGTCTCAATTACCTGGCACTCGACCGCACGGCACAAAGTCTTTCAGGAGGTGAATCGCAACGCATCAGGCTGGCTACACAAATTGGTTCGCAACTGGTAAATGTGCTTTACATTTTGGATGAGCCCAGCATCGGACTGCACCACCGCGATAATCTGAAACTGATTCAGGCGCTGGAGCAACTGCGCGACAGCGGAAACTCAGTAATTGTGGTAGAGCACGACAAGGATACCATGCTTCATGCCGACTGGCTTATTGACATGGGACCACACGCCGGCCGGCACGGAGGTGAAGTTGTTGCCATTGGCCCGCCGGATGAGGTGTTAAAAGCGAATACACTTACGTCAGACTATTTGAATAACCGCAGAAAAATTGAAGTTCCAACCAAACGAAGAAAAGGTTCGGGAGAATTCCTGAAGGTGAAAGGATGCACCGGAAACAATCTGAAAAATGTAACTCTCGAAATTCCGTTGGGAACTTTTATTTGCGTTACCGGAGTTTCGGGTAGTGGCAAGTCGTCACTGATTAATGCTACGCTGCAACCCATTTTAAGCCAGTATTTTTATAATTCGGTGGAAGATCCACTGCCCTACAAATCGGTGGAAGGACTGGATCTTGTGGATAAAGTTATCCGGGTTGACCAGTCGCCCATTGGTCGCACGCCGCGATCGAATCCGGTAACCTATACCGGTGTGTTTTCCGACATACGCAACCTGTTCACCCAGCTTCCCGAGGCAAAAATCAGGGGATACAAACCGGGCCGGTTTTCGTTCAATGTAAAAGGTGGTCGCTGTGAAGAGTGCCAGGGTGGAGGAATGAAACTTATCGAAATGAACTTTTTGCCCGACGTGTACGTACATTGCGACAAATGCAACGGCAGACGTTATAACCGCGAAACGCTGGAAGTGCGTTACAAGGGAAAATCCATCAGCGATGTGCTGGAAATGACCATTAACCAGGGTGTTGAATTTTTCGAAAATATCCCTTCCATTGCAGTCAAACTGAAAACCCTGCAAGAAGTGGGGCTGGGCTATATCACGCTGGGGCAATCGTCAACAACGCTTTCCGGCGGGGAGTCGCAGCGGGTGAAACTGGCCACCGAGCTGGCCAAACGCGACACTGGAAAAACACTTTACATTCTGGATGAACCCACTACCGGACTGCATTTCGAAGACATACGTGTTTTGCTCGATGTGCTGAATAAGCTGGTTGACCGCGGAAATACCGTAATCGTTATTGAGCACAACATGGACGTGATAAAAGTGGCCGACCACATCATCGACCTAGGACCGGAAGGCGGAAAAAACGGCGGCGAAATACTTTGCTTCGGCACACCCGAAAAAATTGCCGGGGTAAAAAAATCCTATACTGCCCGGTTTCTCAAAGAAGAACTGAAATCACAATGAACCGAAAGCATTCAGGCATTTCTTAATTTACTGTTTCAAGTTTCGATGGCGGCGCGGCAGAAGGTTCTGCTCCCCATGTTTTATTGGGTTTGGGACCCATTTCCAGTTCAATGGTTGCCCCATTCATTAATTCTTCATGCGTAAACCATGTTTTGTTTAGCGGTTTCCCGTTCAGTATTGCCGTTTGAATGTACTTGTTTACAGTTGAAGCATTGTTGGCTTTTATTGTGAACACATTTCCATTTTCAAGGTTAATTTTCACCTCTTCAAACTGTGGACTGCCAAGTGTGTAAACCGGAATTCCTGGAGTTACCGGATAAAATCCCATGGCAGAAAAAACCACAAAAGCAGTCATCGCCCCGCCGTCTTCATCGCCGGGAATGCCAAAAATGTTGTCTATGAACCAAACATCCAGTAAAAAACGAATGCGCTTTTGGGTTTTCCAGGGTTCGCCTGCAAAATTGTACAAATAAGGAATGTGGAAACTGGGTTCGTTGCCCATGGAAAACTGCCCCACCATGCCAGTTGCATCCGGGAACATATTCCAGAACCGGTATTTTGGCCGCCCAAGACTTTCCCTGAAAAGCTGGTCGAGGGTTTGGTTAAATTCTTCGCGACCGCCCATCAGGTCAATCAAACCGTGAATGTCGTGTTGTACATTCCACTGGTAGGTGTAGCCGTTATTTTCGTCGTAATAATCGCGTCCGCCTGGTCCTCCGTCAAATTTCGGGTCAATGTCGATCCATTTCCCTTCGGCATCTTTAGGCA